>NZ_JBFAQM010000025.1:0-89616 GCF_040677315.1 Actinoplanes sp. NPDC049316
GCCGGAAGCTGGGGCTGGGATTCGTCACCACGAAACGGGTCTGCGGCGTCGTGGGATGCGCCGCCCGCCCACGCTTGCGGTGTTACGGGTGGGGCACCGTGAGCCTTCTCAGCTCCCAGCCGCCCTCGGGGACCGAGTCGGTGGGGTCGGTACGCAGGTTCATCGGGTTGGCCATGCCGAGGTACAGGGCGTTCCCGTCGGTGACCATGTTGCGGATGCCGTAGTTGAGGTGGTTGCCGAGACCCTGGGTGTCGACGGCCTGGGCCGGCGCATCGGCGGAGGGGAACGCCCACAGGTCGGCTCCCCAGCCGGCCGGGTCGGTGGGTGGCGCGTCGTCGGCGAGGTCCTGGACGAGGTAGCTCCAGTCCATCGTGCCGACGTAGAGCCGGTCGCCGGCCACCGTCATCCGCCACGTGTAGTTGTTGAAGGTGTTGCCGAAGCCGGACTTGCCGTAACGCGGGGTCCAACCCGTCGGCACGGCCGCCCAGGTGCCGGTCTCGGGGGTGTAGCGGGGCAGGGCGGATTCGCCGTACAGCAGCTCGATCTGCTGCTGCGGGGTGCCGAGGTTCCGTCCCCGCCAGATGCTCGTGGCGCGCTGGGTGAAGCGGACCTGGGCGCGCTGCGCCTCCGGGGTGGGCTGCGGGTACGTGGTCTGGTGCACTTTTGTGGCCTTCAGCGGCACGTGCATGCTGCCCCAGTAGAGCCAGCCGCCGTAGGACGCGACGCCGCCGAGGCCGTACGTGGTCGTGGTGAGCGAGTCGGTCTCGTAGCTGCCGGCGTTCCACACCTGGGTCCACTCACCACCGTCGAGCGGCAACGGTGGGCTCCGCCAGACGCCGGCGAGCTGCGCGTCCGCGGTGGGGCGGGCGGTCGACCAGGTGGTCGCGTACAGCCGTCCGTCCTGGTACGCGAGGTCGGCGGCCTGCGCGGGCAGGGTGCCGACCCGCTCGAAGAGGAACGGGGTGACCCGGTTGCCGCGCCAGCGCAGCACCGCCCCGCCGAGCTCGCCACCGGGCCCGGTCCCCACACCGAGGTACAGGTTGCCGCCGGCGGCGAGGAACGTGCGGGCGTTGCCGTACTGGGCCAGCGTGCGCGAGCCGAGGAAGCGTCGGCTGACGGCGTCGAAGGCGAAGACGTTGAGGCCGCTGGTCAGCGAGGGACCCGCGAAGAGCACCACGCCGCCGAGCGTTCCGGCCGCGCGCATGCCGAGCGTGCTGCGCAGCCGCCGGGCGTCCGCGGCGGAGGCGCCGGTGATGTCGGCCGACCGGTCGGTGAGGGCGCCGGTGCCGGTGTCGTAGAGCCACACCTGGGGTGGGCGCACGTCGCCCAGGGCGTCGGGCACGCTCGGGTGGGTGCGGGCGACCTGGCTTTCGCCGTACTCGCAGACGTAGTTGTCGTTGACCACGGGCTCGCTGGTGGCGAGGCTGGTGCCGCTGGTCAGGCAGTGGGTGTTGGCGCCGGTGCCGAACCAGACCTGCTTGCCGGCTCGGGTCAGGCCCCACACGTACGCCTGGTTCACCTTCGGTTCGCCCTGCGCGCACGGCGGGCCCGGTGGGTACGGCTGCCCGATGCCGGCGAAGCACTCGTCCGGCGCGGCCTTGCCCAGCAGCTCGAAGCTGTCCGCCTTCGCGACGGACGTGGGCGAGACCGCCAGCAGGAGAGCCGCTAATCCGGCTAACGCACTCATGCTGTGCCTCCAGTCGGCATGCCCTCCTGGCCCTCACAGCCGAGGCCGTCGCCCGGTTCAGCAAGGAGTTGTTCGGTGCAGTCGGTCATGCCGGCACCGCTACTGGCTCAGGCTTGCGGACGCGATCGGCCACCGACACCGCCCACCCGGCCGGGTCGGCGAAGCCGAGGAACGCGCCGAGGGCGGTCAGCTCGCCCACCGGGTCCGCCACCAGGGCCTCGTACGCCATCTTGTGCAGGTGGGCCGGCGGGTGATCGGCCAGCGCCTGCTCGGCCTGGCTGCTCATGAACGCGCACAACCCCATGAACCGCTTCGGGTCGCGGCCGCGCTCCTGCAGGAACTCGGCGGTGAGCCGGTCGGGCAGGTACGCGCGGACCTCCTCCGGCATGTCGTCGCTCGCGTCGGCGGTGAGCGGGTCCACGCCGTACCGTCCGACCGCCTCGACCCGCAGCTGCACGAGCTGGAACGACGAGTGCCGGCTCATCGACTTCGCGGTCGCCGCCCAGTCCCGGGTCAGGTAGACGATCTTCGCGCTGGGGAAGTTCTCCAGCAGCGAGGTGGTGACCTGGCTGGAGCCGCCGGACCGCTCCACCCAGCGCTTCTTGCCGGTCAGCTCGGTGAGCAGGTCGAGGAACGCCTGGTGGTGCGCGCCGACGCTCTGCGTCGGGAAGGCACGCACCCGCGGCGCGAGCTGGTCGAACAGCGCGTCCGGGTCGTCGGTCAGCTTGGCCAGCGTGATGGCGAGGATCCTCGGGAGGTTGACCAGGTCGTCGGTGAAGCGGCCGGTGGCCGGGTAGCGCACCTCCTTGGGCGGCACGCCGATGCGGAACAGCACCGACAGCTCCTCCTTGGGACCGCTGAGCACGTCCCAGTACGCCGGCCCGGTGATGATCTCGGTGCTCCGGTTCCACGGCGCCACCGACATGAAGAACTCCTGCACCGAGCAGGTCTCCGGCTCCTCGACGATGAGGTCGGAGAGCAGGGTGGAACCACAGCGGCCGTTGCTGATGATGATGGCGCGGTCCATCGGATCTCCTAGTGCACGTGGGTGGCGAGCCAGGGCAGCACCTCGGCGCGCACCTGGTCGGGAGCCTTGATGAGCAGGGTGTGCTTCTGGCCGGGGACGACGACGTGTTTGGACTGCGGCAGCAGCCGCTCGGTGGCGGTCGCGAGCTCCTTGACCGCCGATTCGCCGCCGTACAGGCACAGGACGGGACAGTCGACCGCGGCGAACGCGGCCGCATCGGGCAGGGCGCTCGCCGGCAGCTCCTCGCCGATGCTGGTCTGGGCCAGCAGCGCCGAGGCGTCGCGCATCCGCCGGGCCATGAGCGGGCGGCTCGCGGCCACCGCGTCGGCGTCGGCGAGCGTCTCCGTGACCCGGGCGAGCCGGCGCGCCATCCGGGTGAACCACTCCCCGGTGGGCGGCGCCGACTCGATGGTGACGATGCCGGCGACCGCGGACGGGTGGCGGGCCGCGTACGCGAACGCGACCGTGCCCCCGAACGAGTTGCCGAACAGATGCACCGGCCCGTCGACGCCCCAGTGCGCGAGCAGCGCCTCGAGGTCGTCGACGAAGTCGTCCAGGCGGTAGCCGGTGGCGGGGCGCGCGCTGCGGCCGTGTCCGCGCAGGTCGTACAGCAGCACCCGCAGGCCGGCCTCGGCCAGCGGGTGGGCCAGCGTGAGGAACCAGCTCGCCATGCTGTCCGACGTCATGCCGTGGATCAGCACCACCGTGCCCCGGTGGGCGCCGATCGGCGGCACCTCCTCCACGTGCTGGGCGATCCCGTTCGCCCGGACCATGCTCATGACGTGGCCGGAACCTTCGCGAGCGAGTCGGCGATGTAGTCGACGAGCTGGCCGACGCGCAGCTCACCCACCGACTCGACGTCCAGGCCGGAGACGAACAGCGCGAAGTTCACCGAGGTGCCGTAGCGGGCCTGCAGCCGCCCGGCGAGCGAGACGACGTCGATGCTCTCCATGCCGAGGTCGTCGCGGAAGGTGGTGTCCATGGTGATCTCGGCGTCGTCGCCGAAGTCGCCGAGCACGGAACGCAGCATTCCGGCGACGTCGGCGAGGATCGTGGTGGTCCGGTCCAGGGGCATGGCGGTGCTCCTCTTAGTTCTCTACGGGGTTGGTCCAGGCGACGACGTAGCGGCGCGGCGGCAGGTCGGGCGGGTTCTCGATCTCCCGCCAGGCGACCGGGAAGACCCGGTCGCCGACGGTCACCGTGCCGGCGGCCAGGGAGACTTCGAAGCGGCGGGGCGCGCCGTCGAGCCCCGTGCCGAGCGCCTTGCCGACGGCCTCCTTGGCGGCCCAGAGCCGGGCGAAGCTGCGGTCGTCGGTGAGCTGGGCCCGCTCGGCGTCGGTGAGCGCGTACCGGTAGGTGCTCTCCTCGCGCGGGGCGATCTCGACGACGTCGATGCCCACCTGCGCGCCCGCGGGGCCTGCGATGGCCACGCCGACCTCGCCGGTGTGCGCGATCGACACCGCGCAGTCGACCAGGCCGCGGCCCGGACGCAGCTGCACGTACGGCCGGCCGCTCGGCTCGTTGCGCACGGTCAGCTCGATCGGGTAGACGTCGGTGTGCCCGGCGTCCCACTGCCGGAAGCGCACCGCGTCCTTGGCGGCGATCCGCCCCAGCATCCACTGGTTGCGCCGCGCGCCGGGCATCCGCTCGTACTCGACCGCGGCCTCGCCGCCGAGGATGCCGCGCGCCGCCATGCCCCGGGTGACCAGGTCGGTCCACGCGTCGAAGACCACCGTCCAGCCGCCGTCCTGCCGCAGCGACATGGGGTACTTCTCCGGGAACCGCTCGCAGGCGCGCGCCGTCGGGTGGCTGTCGAACCGCCGGTCGGTGGCGCCGTTGATCTGCGCCCACACCCGGCCGTTCACCGACAGTTGCGTGTCGGCGACCAGCTCACCGTCGGTGACGGTGCGCACCCGGGCGACGCAGTCGAACGCCGTACCCGGCGCCGGCGGCGGGCCGTGGAACGTGACGTGCCGCAGCCCGACCGGCAACGCCACCGTGCGGAACGGCTGCGTGGTGATGAGCCAGTTGCCGATGAGCTGCAGCGCGTTGTCGAGCAGCGCACCCGGCGGCGTCGGCGCGGTGACGATGCCACGCACGTGCATGTCGCCGAGCGCGTGGACGTCGGTGACTCCCTGGAACTGCGGGCCGTGGAACATGAGGCGCTCGGCGTACATCTGCTCCGCGCTGATCGTGGGCGGGAACTCCGTCGCCGGGTCCTGCGTCCACGGCTTCTCCGCCGGCTCCGGGTAGGCGGCCGCCATCTCCACGGTGGAGCGGGCGTACCCGCCGAAGATCACCGTGACGACGTTCGCGCCGGCCCGCTTGACCGTGATGTCGACCTTCTGCGGCGGCGCGGCGATCAGCCAGCGGTTGAACTTCGCGTCGCGCACCGTGACGGCCTTGAGGCCGGGCAGGGCCCGCTCCGCGGCGTCCATCATGTGCTGCACCACGGTCGTCGCGGGCACGACCGGCCAGCGGTCCTCGACCCGCGGCCAGTCGTCCGGCTGCACGAAGAAGCAGTGGTCACGCAGGTAGGGCATCGTCTCCACGGAGACGTCGAGGGTCGTTCTGAGGAGGATTTCCTCCGCTTGGCTCGACGGTACGGCTACCGGCCTCGCTGACACCGTCGATCCGTGCCCAGCGGTTACCGGCGGTGGTGCCGCTGCCGCCCTCGCCGCCGGCGCCGTCGCGGCCCGCTGCCGGGGAATCCCCGCCGCGGCGGGTTGCTGCCGCGGGACCGCCGGCGCGGGTTGCTGCCGCGGGATCGCCGGCCGCCGTGCGGGGGCCGTGGCGGCGGCGTTCATGACGGTGACCGCGTCGCTGGCGGTCTCCTGCAGCAGCGCGGCCAGCTCGGCCGCGGCCTTCGACGTGCCGGCCATCTTGCTCAGCGCGGACAACGCCGCGGTGTGCGCCTCGGCGTTGGGCTGCGGTTCTTTCTTCGGCTCAGCCGGTCGCGTCGCGTTCCTCGGCTCGGCCGGGTGTGTCGTGCCCAGGCCGAGGATCTCGTCCGCGCCCTCCCCGAGCTTCACCAGCGGGCCACCCAGGTCCAGGCGGACCGCCGGGCCCTTGCGCGCCGACGGCTCGGCCACCGCGTTGACCTTCGGCGCGGCCCGGTGCACGGGTGCCGGGTCCAGAACCGCCAGGTCCGGGTCGCCGCCGTCCACCCACAACGCCGTGGCGACCCGGCGCAGCTGGGCGAGGCCGTCGCGGCGGGACACGTTCACCGGCATCGCCAGGTGCTCGCGGTCGCGCAGGTTGTCGTCGATCAGCGAGGCGAGCTGACCGGCGCCCATCTGCAGGAACACCCGGATGCCGGCGTCGTACATGGCGGCGACCGTCCGGCGGAACCAGACCGGCTCGATCATGTGCCGGATGAACAGCTGGTTGACCTCGTCGGGGTCGGACGGGAACGGCGCAGAGATCGTGCCCGACCAGACCGGCACCTCGGTGGGGTGCACCTCCCAGCGGCCCAACGCCGCGCCGATCGCCTGCAGGCCCTCGGCGAACACGGGCGTGTGGAACGCCGACCGGAACGGCAGCAGCTGGCACAGAATGGTCCGCGCGCGCAGGTCGTCGACCAGCCGCTGAACCTGCTCCCGGGGCCCGTTGACGACGCACTGGTTCGGGGCGTTGTCGTGCGACAGGACCACGCCCGGGTAGCCGTCCAGCAGCGGCGTCACGGTCTCCATCGGGGCGCTGACCGCGGCGAACGCGTACCCGGAGACCTCCACGCTGTCGGCGTCGAAGATGCCGAGGAACGCGTCGACGCCCTGGGTGCTCATCTGCCCGGTGACCGCCGCGGCCGTCCACTCCCCGATGCTGTGACCGGCGACCGCGTCCGGGCGTACGTTCATCCGGCGCACCGCGTCGTCCAGCAGCCTGCCCACCTCGACGAGGCCGGAGCCGTGCCGGCCGAGGTCCTCGGCGGTCCACTCCCGGTGCGGCAGTCCGAAGTGGGCGGCGATGTCGGCGGTCCGCGGCGCGAACTCCGCCTCCACGCCGGGGAACACGAACGCCAGCTTGCCGCCGCCGGGGCCGAGCAGGGGCCGCGGGGTGAACCACAGGTCGCGGCCGCCGCGCCACGCCTCGCCGCGCGCCACGATCTTGCGGGCGATGGCGAGACGCTGGTCGCTGGGGTCGACGATGCCCAGGCGTACCGGTCCGCCGGTCGCGGGGCGGGGCAGGTCGCGGACGTCGGGACGCTCCAGCAGGCGGCCCATCTCCTCGACGGAGGAGGCGGCGAGCCAGACGATGTGCTCCGGCTCGGCGACCGTCACGGGCGCGGCGGACTCGTACTGCTCGACGATGACGTGCGCGTTGACGCCGCCGAAGCCGAACGCGTTGACCCCGGCGCGGCGCGGTCCCTGGCTGCGCCACGGCTGGGCCGACGCGATCGGCTGGAACCGGGTCTTCGCCATCTCCGCCCGCGGCTTCGTGACGTTCAACGTCGGCGGCAGGACGCCGTGGTACACCGCGAGCGTCGCCTTGATGAGCCCGGCGACCCCGGCCGCCGGCATCGCGTGACCGATCATCGACTTCACCGAGCCGATGACCGGCTTCTCGCCGCCGGCGTACGGTCCGAACACCTCGGCCACCGAGGTCAGCTCCGCGGCGTCACCGGTCGGGGTGGCGGTGCCGTGCGCCTCGAGCAGGCCGAGGGCGTCCGGGGCGGTCGGGTCGAGCCCTGCCGTCTCCCAGGCGCGCCGGATCGCCAGGACCTGGCCGGAGCTGGCCGGGTTGAACATGCTCGCCGAGCGGCCGTCGCTGGAGGTGCCGCTGCCGCGGATCACCCCGTACACCCGGTCGCCGTCGCGCTCGGCGTCGGCCAGCCGCTTGAGCACCACCATGCCGGTGCCCTCGCCGATCAGCACCCCGTCGGCGTCGGCGTCGAACGGGCGGATGTCGCCCTTTCGGCTCAGCGCCTGCAGCTGGCTGAACACCGACCAGAAGCTGATGTCGTGCACGTGGTGCACCCCGCCGGCCAGCACCGCGTCGAGCCGGCCGTTGATCAGCTCGGTCATCCCCTGGTCGACGGCGATCAGCGAGGACGCGCACGCCGCGTCGATCGTGTACGCCGGCCCGCGCAGGTTCAGCCGGTTGGCGACCCGGGACGCGGCCAGGTTGGGCACCAGCCCGATCGTGCCCTCGGGCTGGTGTTTGCCGAGCCGCTCGTCGATGCGGTTACGCAGCATCTCGAGGCGGTCCTCGCCGAGGTCCGGCATCAGCTCGCGCAGCACGCTGATGACCTGGCTGGCCATGCGCACCTTGTTGGCGTAGCGCGACGCGGCCGGGTTGAGCAGGCCGCCGCGGCCCAGGATCACGCCGATCCGGTCGGCGTCGGGCATCCGCTGCGAGCCACCCGCGTCGGCGATCGCCGCCGCGGCCACCTCGAGCGCGATGAGCTGGTCCGGCTCGATGTCGCCGACCGAGTTGGGCATGATGCCGAACTTCAGCGGCTCGAACACGGCCTGCTCGTCGAGGAACCCGCCGCGTCGGGTGTAGAGCCGGTCGGGGCGGTGCGCGTTGTCCGGGTCGTAGAACAGCGCGTCGAAGCGGTCCTCGGGGACATCGGTGATCATGTCCTTGCCGTTGACCAGGTTCTGCCAGTACTGCTCCAGGTTGGCGGCGCCCGGGAAGATCGCCGCCATCCCCACGATGGCGATCGGCTGCACGGCGGCCTACCAGCCCGACGCGGTCAGCACGACCGACGGGTTGTCGCCCCACGCCAGCTCGCGCAGCAGGCTCATCGCGCCCTCCTCGGGGTCGATGAGGCCGATGCCGCGGCGGGCGTACTCCGCGGTCAGCTCGGGCGTCACCATGCCGCCGTGCTGCCCGACCGGCGCCCACGGACCCCAGTGCACGGTCAGCGCGCGGTGCCCGGTGGCCTGCGACCAGCGCGCGCCCATCGCGTCGAGCGCGTCGTTGGCGGCGGCGTAGTCGCTCTGGCCGCGGTTGCCGTACGCGGCCGCGATGCTGCCGAACATCACCACGAACTTCGGTGCCGCGCCGCACGCGTCGAGCGCCTCCAGCACCGACCGGGCGCCGTCCACCTTGGTGCGGAACACCCGCTCGAAGGAGGCCGGGTCCTTGTCGCCGATGAGCTTGTCCTCGATGATCCCGGCCGCGTAGACGAGGCCGTCGAGGCGGCCGTGCTCGTCGTGGATCCGTTTGATCAGCCGGCGGGTCGCCTCGTCGTCGCGGACGTCCAGCGAGTGGTAGCGCACCTCGGCGCCGAGCTCGGTCAGCTCGGCCACGGTGGCGTTGACCTCGCGAGCCGCGAGGATCGCCGAGGCCGCCCGGTCGATGTCGGCCGGCGAGCGCATGCCGCGCCGGGCGAACGCCGCCCGCAGCGCCGCCTTGTCGGTGGCGGCGGCCAGCTCCGGGTCCTCGTCGGTCTGCGGCAGCGGGGTACGCCCGACCAGCTCGACCCGGCACCGGGAGGCGGCGGCGACCGTACGGGCGAACCACGGCGTGATGCCCCGCGCCCCGCCGATCAGCACCACCACCGCGTCCTGGTCGAGCCCGATCGCGCGGGCCTCGGCCACACCGTCCCCGGCCGGTCCCGCCCCGCCGTCGGCGAGCATCCCGAGGCCGCTCTCGGTGAGCCGCCCCACGAGGCGGCCCTCGGCCCGGCGGTACACCACGGGTGTCGTGGAGCTGTCGTGCAGCTCCTCCATCAGCGCGCCCGCGACGTCATCGGGGCCGGCCTGCGCGGACATCTCGACGTAGCGGGCGACGGTCTCCGGATACTCCCGGGCGATCGTGCGGAACAGCCCGGTCAGGCCGTCGGTACGCGCGTCGGCCGGGCCCGCGGCGATGAGCCAGCGCGGCCCGCCGGCGAGGGCGTTCTTGAGGAAACCGAACGCGTCGGGCAGCAGCGGGCCCGAGCCGTCGGTGAGCCCGTCGAGCAGGATGATGCCGTCGGCGCCGGCCGGGTCGTCGGTGAGCGCGCCGGTCGCCGCGGTGGCGCCGGACTCGGTGAGCAGCTCGGCGAGCCGTACGCCGGCAGCGCCGCCCCCGGTGATCAGGAAGCGGGCGCCGGCCAGGCCCGGCCCGGCCGTCTCGCCGGGAGCGGCGGGCTCGAGGCGAGCGACGAGGCGCTGCGGCGCGATGCCCAGCCGGGGCGGCGCCTCGCTCTCCTCGGCCCTGACCTCTGACGCCGCAACGGCCGGGGCGGGGGCGGCCGACGCGTTGATCTTCGTGTCGAGCCAGCCGACCATCGCCCGTACGGTCCGCGCCTTGACCAGGTCCTCCAGCTCGGACTCGTCGCCCTCCACGGCGAGGCCCAGCCGGTCGGCCACCTCGCCGGCCACCTCCGCGCGCTTGATGGAGTCGACGCTGAGGTCCGCCTCCAGATCAAGGTCAAGCTCGATGAGCTCCTCGGGGTAGCCGGTGCGCTCGCTGATCACCGCGAGCACCGCGCCCTGCACGTCGATCGCCGGAGCCGACGCGGCGGGTGCCACGACCGCCGGGGCGGCGGGAGCGGTCGTGTTGATCTTCGAGTCGAGCCAGCCCACCATCGCGCGGACGGTCCGGGCCTTGACCAGGTCCTCCAGCTCGGACTCGTCGCCCTCGACCGCCAGCCCGAGCCGGTTGGCGACCTCGCCGGCCACCTCGGCACGCTTGATCGAGTCGACGCTCAGGTCCGCCTCGAGGTCCAGGTCCAGCTCGATGAGCTCCTCCGGGTAGCCGGTGCGCTCGCTGATGACGGAGAGGACGGCGCCCTGGACGTCCATGCCGGGGGCCGCCACCGCCGGCTCCGGAACGAGCACCGCCTCCGTCTCGGCGACCGTCGGGTAGTGCACCCCGGACGTCATCACCGGCGCCGGCGAGACCGGCGCGGCCATCGGCGTGGCCGCCGCCACCGGTACGGGGGCGAGCGCCGGCGCGGCCACGGCCTCGCCCGGCTGCCACACGAGCCGCCCGCCGGAACCGTCCCCGCCCAGGAACGCCAGCAGCACGTCGCGCTGGGTCGCGATCAGGTCCCGGCTGGTCCGCAGGAACTCGCTGACCAGCTCGCTGCGGCTGTCGCGGACGCCCTCGGGCCCCGGCGCTGCGGTCATCGTCACCTCTCCGATCTCGATGCGCCGGGCGGGGGTCATCCCGCCGGGCAGGCACTGTCCGTTGCCGTCCCGGACCACCTGGCCGTCGACGGTCCACATGGGGCGGTTCGTCGCCGGGCCCGCCGGGTCACCGGCGTCGCGTCCGGCGAAGAGCCAGCCGGTCTGCACGGGCACCCCGGCGCAGGCCAGCTCGGCGGCGGCGGTGAGCAGCGCGCGCAGGCCCTGCCCGGGGCGGCCGTCGACGGTGACGACCAGGTGCGGGCGGTCGCCGAGCACCGCGCCGACCAGGCCGGCGAGAACCTGGCCGGGGCCGGCCTCGACGAAGGTGCGGGCACCGGCGGCGTACATGGCCTCGATCTGCTCGACGAAGCGGACCGGCGCGCCGATCTGCCCGGCGAGCCCGTCACGGACCGCGGCGGCGTCCGCCGGGTACGGCTCCGCGCTGCGGTTGGACCACACCGGGAACGCCGGCGCGCCGATCTCGCGGGTGGCGAGCACGCCGGCGAAGGTGTCGGAGCCGCCGGCCACGACCGGGCTGTGGAACGCGGCCGCCACCGGGATGCCCCGGGCCCGCAGGCCGGCCTCCTTGAGCGCGGCCGTCGCGCGCTTGACCGCCTCGGTCGGTCCCGAGATGACGACCTGAGTCGGCGCGTTGTGGTTGGCGAGCACCACCTCGCCGGACAGCCCGGCGGCGGCCAGCACGCCGGAGATCTGCTCGGCGGTGCCGCTCACCGCGGCCATCGTGCCCGGGTCGTCGCCCGCGGCGGCGAGGATCGCGGCGGCCCGCTCGCGACTCAGGTCCAGCAGCGTCGCCGGGTCGAAGGCGCCCGCCGTGCACAGCGCCACGAGCTCGCCGTAGCTGTGCCCACCGGCCATGTCGGGGCGTACGCCGAGGCGCCGCAGCACGTGGTCGGCGGCGAGACCGCCGATGCCCAGGACGGGCTGGGCGACGCGGGTGTCGCGTACGCGATCCTGCTGGGCCTTCTCCGTCTCCTCGTCGAACGCCGTCGGCGGGAACAGCAGGCCGGCCCATTCCCGGCCCAGCTCGAGATACTCGTGGAGCTCGGGGAAGGCGACGAACAGGTCGGACAACGCCCCCGGTTTCTGACTGCCCTGCCCCGGGAACAGGAAGGCGACCTTCCCCGGCCCCTCGGCCGCAGGCGGCTGGATCAAACCGGCACGCGGGTCGTGCTCGCCGTTCAGCGCGCGCTGCAGCAGCCCGGCCAGGTCGTCCACGCCGGACGCGACGACGGCGATGCGCACCGGGCCGGTCCGCGGGTCGGACTCGCGCGCCGCCGCGGCGGCCAGGTCCCGCAGTCGGCCGCTGCCCGGAAGCTTGTCGAGCAGCTTCTGCACGCCGCGCCGGGCCGTGTCAGCCGTGGCGCCGCGGAACAGGAACAGCTCGGCGGGCCACTGCTGCCGGGTGTGCCGCGGGTCCGCGGTGGCGGCGTGCGCGCCGAGCACCACGTGGAAGTTCGTGCCGCCGAAGCCGAACGCGCTGACGCCGGCGTACCGCTCCTCGGCGGGCGCGGCCCAGGGGCGGGTCTCGGTGTGGAAGGCGAACGGGCTGGACTCCGGGCTCCACGCCGGGTTGGGCCGGGTGAGTCCGATCGTCGGCGGCTTGACGCCGGTGTGCAGCGCGAGCGCCGCCTTGATCACGCCCGCCATGCCGGCCGCGCACTTCGTGTGCCCGATCTGCGACTTCACCGAGCCCAGCACCGTCGCGCCGGGGCGGGCGCCGGACTCGGTGAAGAGCCGGGTCAGCGTCTCCAGCTCCGTACGGTCACCGACGACCGTCCCGGTGCCGTGCGCCTCGACCAGCCCCACCTCGCTCGGGGAGATGCCCGCGCCGGCGTACGCCCGGTCGAGCGCCCGCCGCTGCCCCTCGGCGCGCGGCGCGGTCAGGCCCAGCGCCCGTCCGTCGCTGGCGCCGCCGAGGCCCTTGATGACGGCGTACACGCGGTCGCCGTCGCGCTCGGCGTCCGACAGCCGCTTGAGCACGACCGCGGCGACGCCCTCGCCCAGCGCGATGCCGTCGCCGGTGCTGTCGAAGGTGCGGCACCGGCCGGTCGGCGAGAGCGCGTGCGCCGAGGTGAACATCAGGTAGTCGTTGATGCCGTTGTGCAGGTCGGCGCCACCGCAGATCATCAGGTCGCTGTCGCCGGCGAGCAGCTCCTTGCAGGCGGAGTCCATCGCGGCCAGCGACGAGGCGCACGCGGCGTCCACGGTGTAGTTCGGGCCGCCCAGGTCGAGCCGGTTGGCCACCCGGCCGGCGATGACGTTGGCCAGCACGCCGGGGAACGTGTCCTCGGTGACGGTGGGCAGCAGGCCCTCCATCTGCTCCGGAACCTCGCCCAGGTAGCCGGGCAGCAGCGTGCGCAGCGTCTGCGTCTGGCTCATGTCGCTGCCGGCCTCGGCGCCGAACACCACGCCGGTCCGCGCGTGGTCGAAGCCCGAGTCGTACGCGTACCCCGCGTCCACCAGCGCCCGGTGCGAGATCTCCAGCGCGAGCAGCTGCGTCGGGTCGATGCTGGCCAGCGCGGCCGGCGGGATGCCGTACTTGATCGCGTCGAACGGTACGGGGTCGATGAACCCGCCCCACTTCGACACGGTGATCCGGCCGGTCTGCCCGGGCCCGACCTCGGGCGCGTAATACGTGTCGACGTCCCAGCGGTCGGCCGGCACCTCGCCCACCCGGTCCGCGCCGGTGAGCACCGTCTCCCAGAAGCTCGCCAGGTCGGGCGAGCCGGGGAAGACGCAGGCCATGCCGACGATCGCGACGTCCAGCGGGTCGGCGACCTCGGCCTCCAGCACCGGGTCGAGGCCCAGGTCCACGCGCAGATCGGCGACCCGGTCGGCGTGCGTGGCCGCGGCCGCGGTGGTGACCTGGGCGTGCAGCCCGGAGATCGTGGTCGCGGCGTCGCGCAGCACGGCGACCTGGCCGGCCATGAACAGGCCCTCGGCGGCCTGGGTGGCCTCGTCCACGGTGACCAGCCGGTCGCCGTCGCGGGTGAGGCCCTTGCTGGCGATGCGCAGCCGGCCGACGTTGAGCATCTCCAGCTGCTCCCAGACGACCCGGTTCTCCACGCCGGCGTCCTCGAGCTGCTCGCGCAGGCTGTGGAAGTCGTCCACGAAACCGGACTGCAGGCAGCGGGTGGCGTGGCCGGGGGCGGTCTCCAGCAGGGCGGTGCTCGTCGCGTCGATCGCCTGCTGCTGGAACAGCGGCTGGATCGCGCCGTGGGTCACGGCCTCCTCGGTGAACAGGTACGCCGTACCCATGAGCACGCCGACCTGGGCGCCGCGACGGGTGAGCGGACCGGCCATCGCGGCCACCATCGCCGCCGAGCGCTCGTCGTGGATGCCGCCGGCGAAGAAGATCTGCAGCTCCGCGGCCGTGCCGTCGGGACGGCCGGCGAGGAACTCCTCCAGCACGCCCAGCTGCGCCTCCCACAGCGGGAAGCTGGCCCGCGGGCCGACGTGCCCGCCGCACTCGGCGCCCTCGAAGATGAACTTGCGCGAGCCCGCCTGCAGGAACTGCTTGAGCAGACCGGGCGAGGGCACGTGCAGGAACGAGCTGATGCCGTCCGCCTCCAGGCCCTTCGCCTGGGCGGGACGACCGCCGGCGATGATCGCGACCGCGGGGCGGATCTCGCGGATCACCTCGATCTGCGCCGCGCGCAGCTGCTCCGGGGCGAAGCCGAGCACGCCGACACCCCACGGGCGGTCGCCCAGCGCGGCGGCGGCCTCGGTGAGCATCCGCCGGGTCTGCTCGGCGTTCGCCAGCGCGAGCGCGATGAACGGCAGGCCACCCCGCTCGGCCACCGACTCGGCGAACCCGGCGACGTCGCTCACCCGGGTCATCGGGCCCTGGGCGACGGGGAGGTCCACGCCGAGCGTCCGGGCCAACGGCGCGCCCGGTGCGAGCACGTCACCGGCCTCCGGGTGCTCCAGGGCCCGCAGGATCGAGTCGCGCACCCCGCGCACGGCGGCAGGCGTGTCGGCGTACCGGCGGGCGAAGTCGGCGGCGAGCCAGCCGTCCTGGCCGACGGGGAGCAGAGCGCCGTCGACCTCGATGCCCCGCAGCCCGTCGCGCAGCACCGTCTCGGTGCCGTCCATCCGGCGGATCGCGGAGCGGGCGCCGTCGGACACAGTGGACTCGGGCAGCAGCGTCAGCTGGGTGTCCAGCAGCACGCCCGCAGCACCGCCGACCACGCAGGCCGCCGCGGTGTACGGCCCCACGCCGCCGGCCACCCACACCGGCACCCCGAGCTCGACAAGACGCTGGAGCAACACGAACGCACTCAGTTCGCTGACCCGGCCGCCGGACTCCATGCCCCGCGCGACGAGCCCGTGGGCGCCGGCGGCGATCGCGGCGCGCGCCTCGTCGAGGCCGGTCACCTCCGCGTACACCTGGTGGCGCCCGGCCAGCGCGGCGATGTCCCAGCCGGCGTCGGCAGCCACGATCACCAGATCGACCGCATCGCCGGCCGCGCGCTCCATATCGGACGGTGTGGCGGCGCACGCGGCGGTCACCCGTACGCCCATGCCGTCGCGCGCCCGGCGCGCCGCCCGGCTCAGCAACCGCAGCGTCCAGGGGTCACCGGCGCCCAGGTCGAACACGCCGACCGCGCCGGCCCGGGCCGCCGCGGCGACCTGGTGCGGGCTCGGTTCGAGCGCCGCGCCGCCGCTCACGGCAAGAACCAGTGACCTCGTCTGTCGCACTGTCTTCATCGGACTCCCGCCTCGTCGTTCGGACACGGTTGCACAGCCGGGCAAGGGCATGGGGGAGGAAAGAATGTCGATACGTGAATGTTGCTCGACAGCGGACGTTATCGATCTCTAGTTACAGACGCGTTACACCTTCTCGATGGAAAAAGTGCAGATTCTTTCGCTCGCCGTGCAGCAATCCGCCGTGTCTGCCGGGGTCACAGGGGGTTACGGCAGAATTTACCGACCGCCGCCGTATGGCGCGGATCTCAGCGCAGAACGTGACGAGATATGACATCGGAAACGGCCGGCCGACCTTTCCCTTGCCCGTTCGTCCCTGACCTGCCCCTTCGTGCAAGGTTGCGGCGACGCGCGACCGGCCCGCGCGGGACGGCGGGTCCTGACAGGATGTGGAAGTGACCGACCCCAGCGAGCCAGGCCGCCGCCGCGGCTCCCGCGTCCGCATGACCGCCACCCAGCGGCGCGAACAACTCATCGTCATCGGCCGCCAGCTGTTCGCCGAACGCGGCTACGACGGGACGTCGGTGGAGGAGGTGGCGGCCCGGGCGAAGGTCTCCAAGCCGGTGGTCTACGAACACTTCGGCGGCAAGGAGGGCCTCTACGCGGTGGTCGTGGACCGTGAGGTACGCGCCCTGCTGGAGCGCATCACCACCGCGCTCACCGCCGGGCACCCCCGCGAGCTGCTCGAGCAGGCGGCGCTGGCCCTGCTCGACTACATCGAGCAGGAACCGCACGGCTTCCGCGTGCTGGTACGCGAATCCCCGGTCCTGCAGTCGGCGGGCAACTTCTCCAGCGTGATGAACGACGTGGCGCACCAGGTCGAGCACATCCTCGGCGCCGAGTTCAAGGCCCGGGGCATCGACCCGAAGTTCGCCGAGCTCTACTCCCAGGCCCTGGTCGGCATGGTGGCGCTGGTGGGCCAGTGGTGGCGCGAGGCGCGCAAGCCCAAGAAGGAGGTGGTGGCGGCGCACCTGGTCAACCTGGCCTGGAACGGCCTGTCCAACCTCGAGGCGAAGCCCACCCCGCTGACCCGCGCGTCACGCTGAGCGGCGCTCAGGCCCGGTCGCCGACCTTGCCGTAGAGCCCGGCCGTGAGCACCACCAGGCCGAGGATCGTCAGCACGATGACGTTCACCATGGAGACGTTCAGGACGTTGGCGTCGGTCTGCAGGAACGCCAGCAGCACCATGGCGTACGCGATCAGCGCCCACCCGAGCACCACGTTGACCCGGTGGTGCACGTTCCCGCCCAGCAGGACGGCGGCCAGGATCGCGAGCCCCACCAGCGTGGACAGCCAGGCCGTGGCGGGGTTGGTCCGCAGGCCCAGCACCCAGTCGGAGCCACGGTGCAGGAACGGGTCACCCCACGTCGCGGCGATCCCCAGCACCCCGAAGAGGGTCAGGTAGAGCCCGGCGGCGCCGGCGAGGAAACGGTACGGCTGACGGAGGTGGTGGTCGAGGGGGTAGTGAGCCATCAGGCGTTCTGCGCCTCGCGCTCCTGACGCGGCGCACCGGCCTGCGACGGGGGCGCCACCTTGCTGTACTGCCCGGCCATGATGAGCACCAGGGCCAGGAGCCAGGTGACGACGACCGTCGCGACGCTCCAATCGAGGAAGTTGGCGTCCGTCCGCAGCACCGCCAGCTCGTACGCGCCGACCCCGACCAGGCCCCAGCCGAAGTACTTGTCCACCAGCGTGTCGGAGTTGCGCCCGATCACCGCGGCCGCGAGCACGATCGCGCCGACGAGGATGGAGACGATCGACCAGAACATGTTGGCCTGCTGACCCAGCACCAGACCGCCGTCGTTGCCGAAGAGGCCCTCGCCGGCGTTGACGATGATCCCGACGACGCCGAAGACGATGAAGTAGACGCCGGTCAGCGCGCCCAGGGCGCGGTAGATCGGCCGCAGGGGGTGGTTGACCGGAGTGTGCGCCATGGTGTCCCGTCTCCAAGCTCGGTATGTGTCGAGGTGATTCTCGCGCATCGTGTGGGCGGGCGCAGGAGCACCCCCGGTTATTCGGGGTTCAGTCTGGGTTTTCCGCCGCGGGCAGGCTCAGGCTTCCGGCACCTGCTCGGCCAGCTCCAGCCAGGCCTCCTCGACCTGGGCCCGCTCCGCCTGCACGGCCTTCAGCTGCGCGTCCAGCTCCATGATCTTGTCGTAGTCGCTGCCGTGCTCGGCCAGCCCCTCGTTGATCTTCACGATCCGGTCCTCGAGCTTGGCGAGCTGACGTTCCAGCCGCCCGAGGTCCTTCTTCGCCGCCCGCAGCTCCGCGGCCGACATGCCGCTGCTCTCGGCCTTCACCGAGGGGACGGACGCCGGCGTCACGGAGGTCACCGGCGTACCCGCCGCGCGCGCGAGGTATTCGTCGATGCCGCCGGGCAGGTGCACGAGCCGGCCGTCGCCGAACATCCCGTACGCCGTGTCGGTGACCCGTTCCACGAGGTACCGGTCGTGGCTGGCGACCACCATCGTGCCCGGCCACGAGTCGAGCAGGTCCTCCAGCGACGCCAGGGTGTCGGTGTCCAGGTCGTTGGTCGGCTCGTCGAGCAGCAGCACGTTGGGCTCGGTGGCGAGCAGGCGCAGCATCTGCAGCCGCCTGCGTTCACCGCCGGAGAGGTCGCTCACCGGGGTCCAGATGCGCTTGTCGGTGAAGCCGAACACCTCGGCGAGCTGTCCCGCGGACAACTCCCGGTCGCCCAGCTTGACGCGCTTGGCCACCTCCTCGACGGCCTCGAGCAGCCGCAGGTGCCCCGGCAGCTCCTTGAGCTCCTGGGACAGGAACGCCGCCCGTACGGTCGAACCGGTCACCATCCGCCCGCCGTCCGGGGTGCTGACCCCGGCGAGCAGGCGCAGCAGCGTGGTCTTGCCCGCGCCGTTGGCGCCGAGGATCGCGATCCGGTCGCCGGGCCCCACCTGCCAGGTCAGGTCGTCCAGGATCGTCTTCGGGCCGGCGTTGAGCGTGACGCCCTCGAGGTCGTACACCTGTTTGCCCAGCCGGCTGGTCGCGAGCCGCTGCAGGCTCACCTTGTCGCGGACCGGGGGCACGTCGGCGATCAGCGCGTTCGCCGCGTCGATCCGGAACTGCGGCTTCGACGTGCGCGCCGGCGGGCCCCGGCGCAGCCAGGCGATCTCCTTGCGCAACAGGTTCTGCCGCCGCGCCTCGACCGCCGCGGCCACCCGCTGCCGTTCCGCGCGGGCGAGGGTCCAGGCCGCGTAGCCACCCTCGTACGTGTGTACCTGCTCGTCCACGACCTCCCAGGTCGCGGTGCAGACGGCATCGAGGAACCAGCGGTCGTGGGTGACGACCACGAGCGCGCCGCGCCGGCCGAGCAGATAGCGGGCCAGCCAGTCCACGCCGGCCACGTCCAGATGGTTGGTGGGCTCGTCGAGGATCAGCAGGCCGGACTCGCGCACCAGCAGCGCGGCCAGGGCGACCCGGCGGCGTTCGCCACCCGACATGGGCCCGACCGGGGACTCCAGCCCCAGGTAGCCCATCCCCAGACCCTCGAGGATCTCGCGTACGCCGGAGTCGCCGGCCCACTCGTGCTCGGCGCCCATCCCCTCGGCGAGCCAGGCGGTGCCCAGCACGACGTCGCGGACGGTGGCGCCCGGCGCCAGCGTGAGATTCTGCGGCAGCGCGGCGACCCGCAGGTCCCGCCGGTGGGTGACGCGCCCGGAGTCGGGCTCCTCAGCCTTGGCGAGCATCCGCAGCAGGGTCGACTTCCCGGCGCCGTTGAGGCCGACGATGCCGACCCGGGCGTCGTCGTCCAGCCCGAGGGAGACGTCGGTGAGCAGCTGACCGGCGGCGCCGTAACCCTTGTTGACCCGGTCCAGATTGACGATGTTGGCCACGATGCTCCCCAGCCTATCCCGGCGGCCGTCCCGGCCCCGCGCGGCCGGTCACCGGCCCGCCGAGCCGGTCACGCCCGGCGCCGGCGGGGCCGGTCAGGTGGCGCGGGCTCCCGGCATCGGGCCGCGGGCCGTCACCGCCGCCCGGCAGACACCCGCCGCGGCCAGGCCGGAGGCGATCTGCTGCGCGTGCGCGCCGTCGGCCGCGAGGAAGACGCACGTCGGCCCGGAGCCCGAGACGATGCCCGCGACCGCGCCGGCCTGCTCCCCCGCCTTCAGCACGCCGGCCAGCGCCGGGCGCAGCGACAGCGCCGCAGGCTGCAGGTCGTTGGCGAGCGCCGCGCCCAGCACCTCGGGCCGGCGCTGGCGCAGCGCGGCCATCAGCTCGTCCGGGCTCTCCAGCGGCGGCGGCGAGCCGGCCGTGTCGCGCAGCCGGTCCAGCTCCCGGTAGACCGCCGGGGTGGACAGGCCGCCGTCGGCGATCGCCACCACCCAGTGCCAGGTCGTCGGGCGGGCCAGGACCGGGCTGACCACCTCGCCGTGGCCGGTGCCCAGCGCCGTCCCGCCGTGCAGCAGGAACGGCACGTCCGAGCCCAGCTCCGCGCCGATCTCGGCGAGCTCGTCCTTGGTGAAGCCGGTCCCCCACAGCAGGTCGCACGCCAGCAGGGTCGCCGCGGCGTCCGCGCTGCCGCCGGCGAGGCCGCCGGCCAGCGGGATGGACTTGCGCAGGTGCAGGCGGGCGTGGGCGGGCACCCGCGCCGCGCGGGCCAGCGCCCGGGCCGCCCGGATGATCAGGTTGCTCTCGTCCAGCGCCAGCTCGCCGGCGCCCTCGCCCTCCATGGTCAGCGCGAGGGTGTCGCCGCGGCGCGCGGTCAGCTCGTCGAAGAGGCTGATCGCGTGGTAAACGGTGCTCAGCTCATGGAAGCCGTCCGGCCGCACCGGACCGACCCCCAGGTGCAGATTGATCTTCGCCGGCACCCGTACCTTGACCGGACCGGCGGACGGGCGCGGCTTGTCGTCGTCCGGACCCCACGCCTCCGTCACGGAGCGCTGCCCCGATCAGCGGACCGGACCGTCACGACCCCGACCGTCATGAGTCCGCCTCCTCGTGCCGGCTGCCGGACGGGGTGAGCTTACCGCCGTGCCCCTGGGCGATCGCGGCAGCCGCGACCGCCGCGAACTGCGTCACGGTCAGCGCCTCGCCGCGGGCCTGCGGGTTGATCCCGGCCTCGACCAGCAGCCGTTCCGCCCGGTCCGGCCCGCCGGCCCACCCGGCGAGGGCCGCGCGCAGCGTCTTGCGCCGCTGCGCGAACGCGGCGTCGATCACCTGGAAGACGGCGGCGCGCGGCACGTCGGCCACCGGCTCGTGGCGGGTGAAGGCCACGAGGCCGGAGTCGACGTTGGGCACGGGCCAGAAGACCGCCGGGGGTACGCGCCCCGCGGCGCGCGCGTCCGCGTACCAGGCCAGTTTGACCGAGGGGACGCCGTACACCTTGGATCCGGGGCCGGCGACCAACCGGTCGGCGACCTCCTTCTGCACCATGACCAGCCCGCCGCGCAGCGTGGGCAGGGTAGCCAGCAGGTGCAGCACGACCGGGACGGCCACGTTGTACGGCAGGTTCGCGACCAGCATGCTCGGGGCCGGCGCGAACAGGTCGGCGGTCACCTTCAGCGCGTCGGCCGGGTGCACGGTCAGCTTGGCCGCGTCGGCCCGCTCCGCCGCGGTCACCGGCAGCGCGGCGGCCAGGGCCGGATCGATCTCCACGGCGTGGACGTGCGCGGCCACCCCGAGCAGCCCGAGCGTCAGCGAGCCCAGCCCCGGGCCGACCTCGAGCACGACGTCGTCGCCGGTGAGCCCGGCCGCCGCGACGATGCGCCGGACGGTGTTCGGGTCGTGCACGAAGTTCTGACCGAGCTTCTTCGTCGGCGCCACCCCGAGGCGCGCGGCGAGCTCCCGGATCTCCGCCGGGCCGAGCAGTGCGTCAGCCATGACGCCACAGCCTACGGCGCTGCCCACGGCCGGCACGTCACCGCCCGCCCGGCCCGGCCCGGCCACACCACAACCGGACGCGTGACGCTGCGTCACCGGGGCAGCACGGTTGGACGCCGCACGGTAGAACAGGGGCATGACGGAGCTGCTCGAGCTGCGCGGCGTGGTCGAGTCGACACCGGACCGGGTCGCCGAGGTGCTGCTGGACGCCCGGCCGGGCGGACGCTCGCCGATCGCCGCCACCGGGGCCGCGCGCCCGGCGAAGGGCGACGAGTTCACCGTCACCCGCGACGGCAGCACGATCACCGTCACGATCGACCGGGCCAACCGCTCGCTCGTGCAACAGGGCGAGTGGTGGTATCGCGGCGTGACCAGCGTGGAGCCGGACGACCGAGGCTCGCTCGTGGTGCACCGCATCTTCAACGTCGCGCCGCAGCACGGCTGGGCGGTCCGGTTCGTGTCCCGCGGCCCGATCAACGCCGCGCCGACGGCCTTCGCGAAGCTGCTCGGCGGGCTGGGCGAGCGCCTCGACTGCGCCGCGTACCCGCTGCCCGCCTGAAGCTTTATCCCCAGCTACCGAAGACGCGCTCGCCGTTGGCGGAGATCGCCGCGCAGAGCTCGTCGAGATCCCGCCCGGTGATGTCGGCGAGCGCCCGTACGGTCACCGGAATGAGGTACGACGCGTTCGGCCGCCCCCGATACGGCACCGGCGTCAGGAACGGCGCATCGGTCTCCACCAGCATCTGCTCCGAAGGAGTGAGCGCCGCGGCCTCCCGCAACGCCCCGGCGCTGGCGAAGGTCACGGTGCCGGCGAAGCTCAGGAAGTAGCCGCGGCGTACGCACTCGGCCGCGAAGCCGGCGTCGCCGGAGAAGCAGTGCAGCACGACGGTCTCGGGTGCACCCTCCTCGTCGAGCACCCGCAGCACGTCCTGGTGGGCGTCGCGATCGTGGATGACCAGCGCCTTGCCGTGCCGCTTGGCGATGGCGATGTGCGCGCGGAAGCTCGCCTCCTGGGCCGCGCGCCCCTCTTCGCCCGTACGGAAGGTGTCCAGGCCGGTCTCGCCCAGCCCGCGCACCCGCGGTTGCCCGGCGAGGGCCTCGATCTCGCGCAGCGCCTCGTCCAGATCGGCGAGCCCGGGCGCCTCGTTGGGGTGCAGCGCGACCGTGGCCAGCACCGCGGGGTGCCGGGCGGCCAGCTCCGCGCCCCAGCGCGACGAGGCGACGTCGACGCCGACCTGCACGAGCCGGTCCACGCCCGCCTTCGCGGCCTCGGTGATCAACGTCTCGACGGGGTCGCCGCCGGGCACGCCGGCGTCAAGACCCGGCACGCCGGTCTCGTGGACCGTGATGTCGAGGTGCGTGTGGCTGTCGAAGACCGGTACGGCCAGCGGCTCCGGCGCCGGCGGGAACTCACCGGCACGCCGGGCGGAGCGCTGCTTGCGGGACTCGGACGGTTGCGTGTTCATCGCCGTCCAGCATCACACATCGCGTCCGGGTAACTCGCCGTTCACCCAGCGTCCACTTGCGACCCCTAGGTTGCACGGGGTGACCGTGACCGGCGAAGACTCAGCCGTCGCCACCGACCCGCTCGACCCACCCCTGATGGCGCCACTGCGGCGTGACCTGACCTGGTCCCAGGTGCAGGCCATGAGCCAGTCCGCCGGGCACCGGCAGGACGCGGTGCTGCAGCGCATCCGCGCCACCGCGGCCGTACGCCGCGGCACCCGCATGACGAAGGTGCTCTCGGCGGCCCAGCTCGCCGGGCATCTCGCCGGGTGGCTGCCGTACGGCTTCTGCTACCGCGCCTGCGACATCGCACACCTGCGCACCCCCGCCGAGCTCGCACTGTTGCGCACCGACGGCGCCGCCGACGACTCGGTCGCGTACGCGCTGCGCTGGCGCGCCACCGACCCGATCGACTTCGAGATCCCGATGGGGTCGGTGCAGGCCGGGCTGACCGCCCTGCCCGCGCACTCCCGGATCGGCTCGATGGTCCTCGGCACCGGCTTCACGCCGAGCACCGACGACCTCATCCCCGAGTTCGTCACCGCGGGCTTCGCCGACCTGCCCATGCCGGCGAACGCGCAGCTGCTGGCGTACCCGGGGACGGGCGACGAGGTGGTGCTCTACACGTACCAGCCGGAGCAGCACGGCTGGCTGCGGCTGGCCGGCCCGCGCTGGCGGCACCTGCTCGAGGGCGTGCCCGGGGTCAGCCCGGACCGCGAGTACGTGCCCTGCACCGACGCCGGCTCGGCCCGCCTGATGGGCCGGATCAACGAGCACGAGTACCAGGCCGTCGCGGACCCGCCCGAGGACTTCCGGGTACGGGCCCTGACCCGGGCGGCCCGCTACCCCGTGCAGTCGCTGTGCCGCCGGGCCGAGCAGGCGCTGTGGCGCAACGTGCCGGCCTGGGTGCTGCAGCGCGACGACTCGTGGGCGCGGCTGCGGCTGGTCCGCCCGGACGCCGACGCGGTCGCGGCCGTCGGCGCCCGCTGCTACGAGCGCGGCGTCTACGAGGTGTGGGCGCCGGTGCGTGAGCTCACCGACCACCACATCGCCGAGACGCCGTACACGCTCTGACCGGCGCGGACGCTAGATCCAGCGGTTGCCCAGCCACATCCGCGAGGACCAGTCGTCGTACGGGATCAGCTGTCCCACGAAGATGGGATGGAAGTACGCGAAGCACAGCGCGACCAGCAGCACGTAGACGCCCGCCACGACAGTGCCCACGAGCTGCCGGTCCGTGCGCCCGGCGCCCGAGGTCACGCCCTCCGGCGGGGTCATGATCGCCCCGAGGACGTAGACGACCGCCAGGATGAGGAACGGCAGCGCGGGCAGCACGTAGAACGCGAACATCGTGCGGCCGTCGGCCACCGCGTAGTAGAACCACGGCAGCATGCCCGCCACGACGCCCGTACCGATGGCGAAGGCCCGCCAGTCGCGGCGCGCGATGCCGAACCACACCAGCGCGGCCAGCGCCGGCAGGAACGACCACCACAGCAGCGGCGTGCCCAGCAGCAGGATCTCGGCCGCGCAGCTCGGGGCACCGCAGTCGCCCTTGCCGTTCCAGGAGAACGCGACGGGGCGGCCGAGCAGCAGCCACTGCCACGGCCACGACTGGTACGGGTGCCGGTCGGTCAGCCCGCTGTGGAACGAGTACGCCTCGTGGTGGTAGTGCATGAGGTTGAGCAACGCGCCCAGGACCGGCGGCTCGCTGAGCCCGTTGGCCTGCCGGTAGTGCCGGAAGTAGCCGGTGTTCGTGACGAACCAGCCGGTCCACGTGGCGAGGTAGAAGATCACCGTGAGCGCGAAGCTGAGCAGCAGGTAGCCGAGGTCACCCACCAGGCCGGAGCCGATCGGGCGGCGCACCCCGGCGGAGCGGCGCGCCTGCACCCGCCAGACCACCACGAGCAGCGCGAAGAACGGCGCGAAGAACAGCGCACTCCACTTCACCCCGCAGGCCAGCCCGAACGTCATCCCCGAGACGAACAGCCACCAGGGCACGATCCGCGGCCGCGAGTGCGCGGTCGCCGGGTCGTAGCCCTCCTCCAGCGCTCTGAGCCAGCGCCGGCGGTAATGGTCGCGGTCCAGCACGAGCGCGGCGAAGGTCATGAGAATGAACAGGCCGAGGAAGATGTCCAGCAACGACGTCCGCGACAGCACGAGCTGGAAACCGTCGAGCGACATCAGCAGGCCCGCCGTGCCGGCCAGCACGACCGAGTGGAACAGCCGGTACGCGACCCGGATCAGGATCAGGATCATCAGCGTGCCGGCGACCGCGGCCGGGAAGCGCCAGCCCAGCTCGTTGTTGCCGAACGCCTTCTCGCCGAGGGCGATGAGCCACTTGCCCAGCGGCGGGTGCACCACGTACGCGGGCCCGTTGGTCTTCTCGTCCCACTCGACGCCGTGCTGCAACATGTCCCACGCGTCGGTCGGGTAGTACACCTCGTCGAAGATGTACCCCCGCGGGTGGGTGATCCCGACCAGCCGCAGGATCGCCGCGATCGCCACGATCACGCCCGTGACGAGCCACGAGTACGGGTTGAGCCAGTTGTCGAGGGTGGCCAGGCGGCGGCGGACGGCGGCGGGCACGCGGGAGGCGCCGTCGGCGGCCCCCGTACCCGGGGTGTCGTCCGCCGGCGGCGGGCTCGCGGTGTCGGTCTCAGCTGTCGCCGAAGTCACCCCGCGATCGTAGGCTGCCCGTCCACCTCGCGGTGCCTGGAGGCGGCCCGGCCGGGTGAGTGTGATGGACTTCCGGTCGTGGACGAGAACGGTACGGGCCGGGTCGTGCTGGTCGGCGCGCCGCTGGGCAACGTGGGCGACGCCTCCGCCCGGCTGCGGGACGTGCTGGCGAGCGCCGACGTGGTCGCGGCGGAGGACACCCGGCGGCTGACCCGGCTGACCCGCGACCTCGGCGTGACCGTGAGCGGGCGGATCGTGTCGTACTTCGAGGGCAACGAGGAGCGACGTACCCCCGATCTGGTCGAGGCCCTGCGCGGCGGCGCGGTCGTCGCCGTCGTCACCGACGGCGGCATGCCGAGCGTGTCCGACCCGGGATACCGGCTGGTCCGGGCCGCGCTGGACGCCGGCTTCCCGGTCACCGCCGCTCCCGGCCCCAGCGCCGTCACGACCGCGCTGGCCCTGTCCGGGCTGCCCAGCGACCGGTTCTGCTTCGAGGGCTTCCTGCCGCGCACCGGCTCGGGGCGCCGGTCCCGCCTGCGCGAGCTCGCCGCCGAGCCGCGCACGCTGGTGTTCTTCGAGGCGCCGCACCGGATCACCGGCATGCTGCAGGACCTGGCCGGCACGTTCGGCGAGGCCCGCGAGGCCGCCGTCTGCCGCGAGCTGACGAAGACGTACGAGGAGATCCGCCGCGGCCCGCTCGCCGAGCTCGCGGCCTGGTCGGCCGAGGCCGAGCCGCGCGGCGAGATCACCGTCGTGGTGGCGGGCGCGCCGGCCGGACCGGCCGAGCGTCCGGCCGACGAGGAGCTCCGCGCGGCGGTCGCGCGGCGGGAGAGCGCCGGCGAGTCGCGGCGCGATGCCATCCAGGCCGTGGCCGACGCGTACGGCCTTCGCAAACGCGAGGTGTACGCGCTGGTGCACACCGCTCAGTAAGCGGCCACCAGGAACCCGGCGAGCAGGGCGAGCGGCCCGGCGAGGCTCAGCAGCAGGGCGGTACGCCGCTTCGGCCGGCTCTCCAGCCGCCGCACCCCGGTCAGCCCGGCGATGCCCAGCCCGCACAGCAGCACCAGCACGAAGCCCAGCGACCAGCGCAGGTGCACCAGCGGGCCGGTGTCCCCCACGTACGCCTGCGCGCTGCCGCTGCTCACCATCCGCGCCGGCGCGGTCGTCTGCCCGGGCTCGACACCCACCAGCGCGACGTGCTTCACGATGTACTGCCCGTTCCCGGCGGCGAAGTCGCCCACGCACCGCTGGGTGACCCCCGATCCGGTGCACCGGCTGACCGTGGCCTCACCCTGATCGCCGTGCCCCACCGCGAGCCAGAACGGTTCCGCGCTGACCCAGGAGAAGAACGCGGCGACCAGCGCGAGCGTCAGCAACGCCATGAGGCCGCCGGCCGGACGGCGCGGCTCACGACCCCGCTTGCGCGACTGCCGCGGCGCCACGGGAACCCGTACCTGGGCCGGCTCGGCGGGACGCTCGTGCTCCTCCAGCCAGAACGGCGACGTCTCCAGCAGCGCGGACGTGCGCTCGGCGCGTACCCGTTCCTGCAGTTCGCGGTCCGCCCGCGCCACGTCCTGCGGCGTCCGGGCCGGCCGCGGCCGGCCCGATGCCTGCCCGGGCACCGCCGCGCGATCCAGGACCACCGTCGGCCGGTTGCGCTGCGGCTCGGGAAGGATCATCACATCGGGTACGGCCGCAGCACGCCCGAGGTCCTCGGCTCCATCCGCCTCCCCGGCTTCCTCCCGCACCTTGCGAGGGTCCTGGGGGTCTTGGGCCTCTTCCGCCTTCTGGTCGTTCTCAGCCTTCTGGGTCTTCGCCGCTTCGTCCTGGCGGGCCGCGTAGCGGGTCGTCGTTCCCTCGGCGTTGAACCGTGCGGCGTCGACCTCGTCGTGGGAACGCTCGACACCCTTCGCCGCCCGGTCCTCCGGCTCGGCGTCGCCGGCCTCGGCCGCCACGATCGCCGCCTGCGCGGCCGCGGTCTCCGCCTGCGTGGTCTCGGGCTCCGCAGCGCGGTCGGCCAGATAAGCCGGCACCTGGAAGAACGCGGTGGCGTCCTGAGCGCCGGCCTCGCGCGCGGCGGCGCTCTCCCCAGCCGGTTCGGGTGTCGCCGGCTTCGGCGCCGCGGCCGGCTTCGGCGTGGGGGTTCGTGTCCCGGCGGCCGGCGGCCAGGCCGGCTTGGGCGCGGTCTCCGGCTTAGCCGCGGTTTCCGCCTTGGGCGCGGTTCCCGGCTTTGGCCCGGCCTCCGGCTTCGCGGTTTCCGGCTTGCTCGCGGTTTCCGGCTTGCACGCGGTTTCCGTCTTCGTCTCGCCTTCGGCGGCGGCGGCCTTCGGAGCCGGCCTCTTGCGCGGCGGTACCGGCATGGCGGCGGTGGCTTCGCGCGTGCCGGTCGCCGGCGCGGTGTCCGCACGCCACCACGCGCCGGTGTCCGCATCCGCCCACGACCACGGGTTGCCCTCGGTGCGCGGCGTTTCCCCAGGGTGCGGCGCGTCTCCGGTCATGGGTCCCATTGGACTACGGCATGCGCCCCCAATTGCGGAGATGAAGGGCGTGTCGGCGCAAAAAGGGCGGGCGCCTGTCGGTTCGCGAGCCCGGTCCGCGACTCACTACGCTTGGTCCCCATGAGTCACGTTCTCGCCGCGGTCGCCTGGCCCTACGCCAACGGCCCGCGCCACATCGGTCATGTCTCCGGCTTCGGGGTGCCCTCCGACGTGTTCAGCCGGTACATGCGGATGGCCGGCCACGACGTGCTCATGGTGTCCGGCACCGACGAGCACGGCACCCCGATCCAGGTGCAGGCCGACGCGGACGGCGTGACGCCGCGTGAGCTCGCCGACCGCTACAACCGGGTGATCGTCGAGGACCTGCACGGGCTCGGCCTGTCGTACGACCTCTTCACCCGGACGACGACCCGCAACCACTACGCCGTCGTGCAGGAGCTGTTCACCGGCCTACACGAGAACGGCTACATCGTCGCCAAGACCACGCTCGGCGCGATCTCGCCGTCCACCGGCCGTACGCTGCCCGACCGCTACATCGAGGGCACCTGCCCCATCTGCGGCTACGAGAGCGCCCGCGGCGACCAGTGCGACAACTGCGGCAACCAGCTCGACCCCGAGCAGCTGATCAACCCGCGCTCGCGGATCAACGGCGAGACCCCGGAGTTCGTCGAGACCGAGCACTTCTTCCTCGACCTGCCCGCCTTCGCGCAGGCGCTGAGCAAGTGGCTGGACACCCGCGACGGCTGGCGCCCCAACGTGCTCAAGTTCTCCAAGAACCTGCTGGAGGATCTGCAGCCCCGGGCCATCACCCGCGACCTCGAATGGGGCGTGCCGATCCCGCTCGACGGCTGGCGCGACCGGAACGACAAGCGCATCTACGTCTGGTTCGACGCGGTCATCGGCTACCTGTCGGCGTCGATCGAGTGGGCCCGCCGCTCGGGCGACCCGGAGGCGTGGCGCAAGTGGTGGTCCGACGACGACGCCCTGGGCTACTACTTCATGGGCAAGGACAACATCGTCTTCCACTCGGTGATCTGGCCGTCGCTGCTGCTGGGCTACTCCGGCGAGGGCGACAAGGGCGGCAAGCCGGGTTCGCTCGGCGCGCTGAACCTGCCCACCGAGGTGGTCTCGAGCGAGTACCTGACGATGGAGGGCCGCAAGTTCTCCTCGTCCCGCAAGGTCGTCATCTACGTCCGCGACTTCCTCGAGCGGTACGACGCCGACGCGCTGCGCTACTTCATCGCGGCGGCCGGCCCCGAGTCCAACGACACCGACTTCACCTGGGCGGAGTTCGTCCGGCGCAACAACGACGAACTGGTGGCCGGCTGGGGCAACCTGGTCAACCGCTCGGTCTCCATGGCGGCCAAGAACTTCGGCGCGATCCCGGAGCCGGGCGAGCTGACCGCCGAGGACCGCGCGCTGCTCGAGGTCGCCAAGGCGGGCTTCGCCACGGTCGGCGACCTGATCGGCAAGCACCGCCAGAAGGCCGCGATCGGCGAGGCGATGAAGGTGGTCGCCGAGGCCAACAAGTACCTCTCGGACCAGGCGCCCTGGAAGCTCAAGGACGAGGCGTCCAAGCCCCGGATGGCAACGATCCTGCACGTGGCCCTGCAGGTCGTCAGCGACGCCAACACGCTGCTCACGCCGTTCCTGCCGCACTCGGCGCAGAAGGTCCACGAGCTGCTCGGCGGCACCGGCGTCCACGCCCCGATGCCGTCGATCGTCGAGGTCGACGACCTGGACGGCGGCCCGTCGTACCCGGTCCTCACGGGCGACTACACCCGGGGCGCGAAGTGGGAGTCGGTGCCGCTGGCCGCCGGGACCCCGCTGGCCGCGCCCAAGCCGGTGTTCCGCAAGCTCGACCCGTCCGTCGTGGACGAGGAGCTGGAGCGCCTGGGCTCCTGACCACGGTGCACTGACAGCAGGCCCGCCGCGCCCCGGACGCGGCGGGCCTCACCGTAGCCCGCACAGCATCAGCGTGCGGCCGGGCATGTCTCATCACCCGCCTGCGCACAGTCCGCAAGCGCATCGCCCGCAGGCCGCCGGGCCTGCCGCCGCCCCGCGCATCCCCCGCAGGCCGCGGGGCCTGGCGCCGCCGTCCAAGGCATCGCCCGAAGACCCTTCAGGTCCGGCCGCCGCCGGCCCGCGGCGCCTGGCGTCGCCGCCCCGCGCATCGCCCTAGACCCCTCGGGTCCGGTGCCGCCGCCCTGGGGCATCGCCCGCAGGCGTCGCGGCGTTTCCTATGCGGCGGCACGGAACCGGGGGCTTGCTGAAGGGATGGCATCCTGCGTCCACCATGGGCCGTCCACCATGGGCCGCGGCTTCCGGGACGATCACATCGACGATCACGTCGCGGGAATAGGCAACGCCCCGATCGCCTGCCACGGGGGAAGCGGGCGATAGGGGCGTGCAAGAGAAAGCTTAACGAGCGGCTGTCGCGGACACAACGGGTCGCGTTCGCCAGTTATTGGGAATCTTGTTGGCAGAATGGCGATGGACCGTAACGGGTCGAGCACTCCCTGCTCATCGCACCTCCGAGTTGTGGCAAAACGGGCATAAGGCTATATTGGGTTTTAAGCCATTAATGTATTGGTGAATTTCGTTCGGAAATTGCCCGTCCGGGAGTCGTGAAAACGACAGCAACTTCGCGCCGGAAATCGCGTAACCTTCTGCGGGCAATGCATTCCGCGCAGGTCAGACAGGACTCGCGAGCCCGTTGCGCACAGACCCGCCATCAGGTCAAACGCAGAGACTCACCGTTTCGGAGGAAGCGCCTCCCGCGAATGGTCGTCATCTGATGGAGTGACGCCCGTCAAGATCCTCGAAGACCTTCCTAAGCTTCGCGGCGTGACCTCGCAGGAGCTTCAGAACCCGATTTCCGCCGATGCCGAAATCCTCGACACCGAGGTGATCGTCGTCGCGCAGCCCTCGCCGGTCTTCGTCGACTCGACCGGGCGGCGCCGGCGGGTGCTGCGGCGCGTCGCGTACGGCTTCGGCGCCATCTGCATGATGTACGGCGGCCTGGTGAGCGTCAGCCTCGCCGGCGGCCCGGTCAGCTCGAGCGCGGTGCTGCCGCTGCCCGACCTGGCGGACGGCGACGACCAGGCGGTCATCGCCGTGCCGACTCCCACGCCGGAGCCGCTCACGGCCACGCCGAGCCGGCGCCCCGTGCTGGAGGTCCTCCCCCGCCGCAACGCGCCCGTCACCGGGCACACTGTGGAGGCCGGGACGCAGCCGCGGCCGGCGACGTCAGCAACCCGCCCGGCGCGTACGCCGACCCCGAAGCCGACGACCAAGAAGCCGGTCGCTCCGGGAGTCCCGACGGCGCGGCCGGTCGAGTCGGGCACCACGAAGCCCACCACGCCGACGACACCGGCGACCACGCCCCCGGCGACCGACGACGAGACCCCACCCCCGGCCCCGCCGGGTACGGGCGGATCGGGCGGCGGCACCGGAACCCCGGTCAACCCCGGGGAGACCGACAGCGGCAGCGCCGGCGGCGGCGGAGGGTCGGCCGGCGGAACCGACGGTGGCAGCGGCACCGGCCAGACCGGCGGCGGAGGATCGGCCAGCGGCAGCACCGGCACCGGCGGGACCGGCGGCGGCAGCGGCGAGACCGGGAGCAGCGGCGGAAGCAAAAGCGGGGGCAGCGGCGGAAGCAAGAGCGGCGGAACCGACGGTGGCAGCGCGCCCGAGCCTCCGGCCGTCGACACGGGAGACAGCGCCGGCCCCGCGGACACAACCGCCGACCCGGTTCCCGACACCGGCCACACCGTCGAGGCCGACCTGTGAGTGCCCCCCGTAACCGCAACCGCAGCCGGTCCCGGCGCCGGGTGCTCCCCCCGCCCCGGGTCATGCTCGGCGTGCTGCTCATCAGCCTCTTCGTCGGCGTCCTGGTCGTGCAGGCGTACATCAACGCCGAGTTCCGGGGCGACCACGTGGAGACCGAGGTCGGCGATCAGGACGGCGTACCCCGGGCGATCCGCGAGGGCGGCCCGATCATCAACACCACCGGCGGTCAGGAGAGCTCCAGCCAGCTCCCCGACCGTACGATCGCGCTGACCTTCGACGACGGCCCGGACCCGGTCTGGACGCCGAAGATCCTGGACCTGCTCGAGGAGAACGACGCGCACGGCACGTTCTTCGTGGTCGGGTCCGCGGTCGCCCGGAACCCCGAGCTGACCCGCCGGATCACCGAGCGCGGCAACGAGCTCGGCCTGCACACGTTCACCCACCCGAACCTGCAGCGCCTCGCGTCCTGGCGGCGGCAGCTCGAGCTCTCGCAGACCCAGGTCGCCATCGCGCGTACCGCGAACGTGCGCACGAACCTCGTGCGGTTCCCGTACTCCTCGAAGCCGCAGGCGATCGACGAGGTGAACTGGAAGATCGTCAAGGAGGCCGGCGAGCGCGGCTACCTGGTCGTCGTCAACGACATGGACAGCGAGGACTGGCAGCGGCCCGGCGTCGACCAGATCATCCGGAACGCCACCCCGCCCGCCGACACCGGCGCGGTCATCCTCTTCCACGACGCCGGCGGCGATCGTGCCCAGACCCTCGCGGCGCTCAAGGTTTTCATCCCGATGATGAAGGCCCGCGGGTACACGTTCACCACGGTCACCGAGGGCATGAACCGCGCCATCGAGCAGCAGCAGGCGGCGTCCGCGGCGGAGGCGCTGCCGCTGCTCCCGGTCAACCCGAAGGCCGAGCCCGCCGACCGCTGGCGCGGCACGGCACTGCTGTGGACCGTACGCCTGGCCGACGGCCTGGTCTGGGTGATCGCGGGCCTCTTCCTCGTCGTCGGCCTGCTCACCATCGGCCGTACGGTGCTCCTCCTGGTGCTGGCCACCCGGCACGCCCGGCAGCGCCGCAGCAAGACGTTCAGCTGGGGTCCGCCGGTCACCGAGCCGGTGTCCGTGATCGTGCCCGCCTACAACGAGAAGGAGGGCATCGAGGCGGCCGTCCGCTCGCTCGCCGGCGGCGACTACCCGGACATCGAGGTGGTCGTGGTCGACGACGGCTCCACCGACGGCACCGCGGCCATCGTGGAACGCCTCCACCTGCCCAACGTCCGGGTGATCCGGGTGCCGAACGGCGGCAAGGCCAACGCGCTGAACACCGGCGTCGCCCTGGCCCGCCACGACCTGATCGTCACGGTCGACGGCGACACCATCTTCGAGCCGGACTCCATCCGGATGCTGGTCCAGCCGTTCGCCAGCCCCGCGGTGGGCGCGGTCGCCGGCAACGTCAAGGTCGGCAACCGCGACAAGATGGTCGCGACCTGGCAGCACATCGAGTACGTGATCGGCTTCAACCTCGATCGCCGGCTCTACGAGGTGCTCAACTGCATGCCGACCGTGCCCGGGGCGATCGGCGCGTTCCGGCGTACGGCCCTGGCCCAGGTCGGCGGCATCAGCGACGAGACGCTCGCCGAGGACACCGACGTCACGATGGCCCTGTGCCGGGCCGGCTGGCGGGTCGTCTACGAGGAACGGGCCAAGGCCTGGACGGAGGCGCCGGCCACGCTGGAGCAGCTGTACCGGCAGCGCTACCGCTGGAGCTACGGCACCATGCAGGCGATGTGGAAGCACCGCAGGGCGCTGACGGACTCGGGCGACTCGGGCCGCTTCGGCCGGGTGGGGCTGCCGTTCCTGGCGCTGTTCGGCGTGGCGCTGCCGATGCTCGCCCCGGTCGTCGACATCATGCTGCTGTACGGCCTGGTGTTCTGGGAGCTCAGCGCCACGGTCACGGCCTGGCTGGCGATGCTGGCGCTGCAACTCTTCACCGCGGCCGTCGCCTTCCGCTTCGACCGCGAGCCGATGAAGCCGCTGTTGCGGCTCCCGCTGCAGCAGTTCGCGTACCGGCAGCTGATGTATCTGGTGTTGATCCAGTCCGCCATGACGGCCATGACGGGCGGCCGCCTGCGCTGGCACAAACTGCACCGGGCCGGCCTGGCGGGAGTGAAATCCGTGCCGGTCACAGAGACGCCGATCATCCTGCCGCAGCAGAGCGTGGCGCCGGCGGTCGACACCTGGCCCCCGAGCCTCGACAACGCCCCGCCGACGACCCACCCGGCGGCGGGCCGGGCCACCGCGCCGCCGGCGGGCCCGAAGGAGGGCCTTGCCGCCGAGCGACCGGCGGTCCCGTCGGCGGAACGGGCCACCGCACGGCCGACGGTCCCGTCCCAGACCCAGGTCATGCGCGCCGAGGACCTTCCGTCGGCCGGCTCGCCCCCGGGCGGCGGCACCGGCCCCGTCTACACGCGCGGGGCCTGAACCGGGCCCGCTCCCGCCCGAACTGCAGCCGGGCGGGAGCGGGCCCGCAGTCCGTCCAGGCCCGCCGCCCGGCCCGCAGTCCGTCCAGGCCCGCAGTCCGTCCGGCCCGCCGTCCGTTCAGCCCGCCGCCCGGACCGCCGTCCATTCGGCCGCCGTCCGCCCGGCCCGCCGGGTCGCGTTCACCGGCGGGTTCTCAGGTCACACGTCCGCGAGCTCGGCCTCCTTCTCCGCGAAGGGGAACACCACATGCAGCGACGTACCGTCACCCGGGCGGTCGGAGAGCGCCACCGTGGCGTGGTGCGCGTCGAGGATGCGCTTGGCGACGGCCAGCCCCTGGTCCGGCCCCGGCACCTCGGACGGGTTGGCGATCGTGCCGTAGTAGAGGTGCGGGAAGAGGTCGGGACGGATACCGTCCGGCATGTCCATGTCGTCCAGCCGCACCGTGGGACCCGATTCGATCTCGGTGCCCACGCGCACGCGCCCACCGGGCGGGGTGTACTTCACCGCGGCGAAGAGCAGGTGCATCAGGACCTGCTCCAGGCGTACGGGATCGGCGATGATCGGCAACGACGGCCCGCCGGCGTGGTTCAGGATCCAGATCTGTTTCGTGGCGGCGATGGGCCGCACGGCCTCGACCGCCCGCTGGGTCAGCCGGGTCAGGTCGATCTCGCGCATGTGCAGGCTGTCCGCGCCGTGCCCGGCGTCCGCCATGGACGTGAGATGGTCGAGCAGATCGGTCAGCCCTCGCACGTGCGCCGCGGTGGCCCGGCCCACGAGGTCGGCCAGCTCCGGGTCATGCATCCCCTTGTCCCCGAGCTCGGCCAGGTACGACCGCATCAGCCGCAGCGGCGCGCGCAACTTCCCGCCGACCAGTCCGGCCAGGTCGTCCTTGCGGCGCTCCAGCTCCTGCAGCCGCGCGGTGGTGTTGGCCAGCGCGACGGCGTACCGCCGCAGTTCGAGCTGCGACGTGACCTGACGGGCCAGCGCGCGCAATGCCTGCAACTGCTCGACGTCGAGCCGCCGCGGATGTGAGTCGACGACGCAGAGCGTGCCGAGCGCGAACCCGTCAGTCGTGATCAGCGGCGCCCCCGCGTAGAACCGCACCCCGCCGTCGACCGCGACGGCCGGATGCCCGGTGAACCGAGGGTCCTGACTCGCGTCAGGAATCACCATCAGGTCCTTCCCGAGGATCGCGTGGGCACAGAACGACAGATCCCGTGAGGTCTCCGTCAGGTCGGTGCCCTGCCGCGCCTTGAACCACTGCCGGTCGGTGTCGATGAGGCTGACCAGCGACATCGGCACCCCGCAGACGCTGGAAGCGAGCGCGACGATGTCGTCGAAGTCCTTCTCCGGAGCGGAGTCGAGGATGTCCAGTTCGTAGAGGGCGGCAAGCCGGTCGGCTTCGTTCGCGGGCAAGGGCGCTTGCATGGCGGTCACCTCCGAGGCTGCCTCCAGAGATACCACCCATAAGTAGCGAGGGTCACAATTCGCCCGATTCGCTCCCCAGCACCTGCCCGCTCACCGCACCGCCATGCCGACCCATGGCCCGCGCACTGCCCAATCCAGCCCGGCGCGTGGCCCGCTCACCGTGGCCCGCTCACCCCGGCCCGTAACCGGCTCACCCCGGCCGGTGGCACACCGCCTCGATGTTGTTCCCGTCGGCATCGAACGCGTACGCCCCGTAGTAGTTCTCGTGATACTCCGGCCGCAACCCGGGCGGCCCGTTGTCCACCCCGCCCGCGTGCAGGGCCGCGGCGTGAAACGCGTCCACCGCCGCCCGGTCGGCCGCCGTGAACGCGACGTGCACCCGATGCGACGGCTCCCGGACCGCCAGCCAGAAGAACGGCCGCCCGCTGTCGTCGCCGAACCCGACCAGCTCGGGCCCTTGACTCACCACCTTGATGCCCAACGGCCGCAGCGCATGCTCGTAGAAGAACCGGCTCTCGTCGAGGTGGTGCACCCCGAGAACGACATGATCGATCATCGCTCCCCCTTCCAGCGGTGGACGTCGAGCACGCGGGCATCGACCGTGCGTGGACATCGACCGTATAGCGCGGGTACGACACTTCCCGGATCTCTGCGCCGAGCGGTGCCACCCTTGCGCCGAGCAAGCAGGCGGAGCGAGAACCGAGGATCTCAGTACGCCCCCAGCAACGCTCCGGCATGGCTGACCTGCACGGTGTGCGTCACGCAGTCCTCTCCCTCGATCATGTGCAGCAGGAAACCGGTCGGCTCGGCCACGTACCCGGGCGGCGCGTCCGAGTTCAGCAGCAGCCCAGACTGCCGCCACGTACTGGGTGCGATCGTCATCACACTCCCGCCGAACGCGGCGGTGATCGGGCGGTGCACGTGGCCGGCCATGACCCTCGCCACGTTGCCGTGCTCGGCCACCACGTCGCGCAGCCGCTTGCCGTCGAGCAGCCGCATACCGTCGAGGAACGGGATGCCGATCGGCATCGGTGGATGATGCAGCCCGATCATGGCGGGCAGCCCCGGCCGCGCCGCCAGCACGCCGTCGAGCCAGTCGAGCTGCTCCTCGCCGAGCCGCCCGGCCGGCGATCCCGGGATCAGCGAGTCGAGGGCGACGAACGTGAACTCCGGGTACTCGACCGAGTAATACGGCTCGCCGCCGAACACCTTGATCATCGCGTCGCGGTCGTCGTGGTTGCCGGTGGTCAGGTGCAGCGGCAGCGGAAAATCGCCGATGACCTCCTTGAGTGCCGCGTACTCCTCTTCCCGGCCGTGGTCGGTGAGGTCGCCGGTGACGACGACGCAGTCGGGCAGCGGATCGAGGGCCATCACGCGGGCGAGGGCGAGCTGGAGCCCGGCGGCCGGCCCGCCGCCCAGCGGCCCGGTGGTCAGATGCGAGTCGCTGAGCTGAGCGATGAAGGAGGTCATGTCGTCATGTGATCCGGCGCGGGCGGGGCCGGTCAATCGATCGGTCAAAAGCCCTACAACGTCAACATCAAGACATCGACGGGTACGGCATGACGACGACGCATCCGGTACCGGGGCGAGACGCTAAACGCTGGTGTCCACGTACAGACAGAACGGGTGACCGTCCGGATCGAGCATGACCCGTACGGTGTCCTGGGGTTGATGGTCCGCTTCCGTGGCACCGGCTTCCGTGGCGAACCGGACGGCCTTCTCCAGGTCGGGCACCTCGATGTCGAGGTGCATCATCATCTGTTGCTTGTGGGACTTGTTCGGCCAGGTCGGCTGCTCGTAGTCGGGCGACCGCTGGAATGCGAGATATTCGACGTGGTCGCCGAGGGGCGCCAGGGCCACGAAGTCCGGCCCCTCCTTGACGATCCGCCAGTCCATCAGCGCCGAGTAGAACTCCGCCAGGGCCAGCGGGTCGGGAGTCTCGAGCACCACGCCCCAGAAGTGCGATGAGTTTCGTCCCAGCATCCGTGCAGTCTGCCCGCCGGTACCGCCCCGCGCACCGGGGCGCGCGGGCTCTTGGCTGTATCGATATGTCGCAATGATCATCTGCCCGGTGGCGGCGCCACCCGGACCGCCTTCGTGATCGGTGAGCACCGGCTGCCGGACGCCGCGGAGATCCGCTCCTGGGATGCAACCCGGGTCCCGCTGGGGGATCCCGCAAGCCCGCCGATGTGCGGGCGCATGAACGAGAACTTGATCCTCGTGGCCGAGGACGACCCGGACCTGCGCGACATGATCACGTACACCCTGGAGCGTGCCGGCTACACCACGGTGGGCGCCAAGGACGGCAGCACGGCGGCGCGCATCATCCGGGTCGCCCACCCCATCGGCATCGTCACGGACGTCCGCATGCCGGCCCTCAACGGCATGGAACTCTGCCAGCTGGTCCGCAGCGACCCGGAGTCCCGCAACGCGGCGGTCCTGATGGTCTCGGCCAACAGTCACGCCCACGACATCAACGCGGGCCTGTACTCGGGCGCGGACGGCTACTTGCCGAAGCCACTCTCCCCGCGTCGCCTGGTCACGGAACTCCAGCAGCTGATCGCCCGCCGCAAGATGATCGGCTCCTGACCCGCACCGCCGCCCCCGGCGCACGACACCGGCCGTCGCGCTGCTCGTCATCGAGCACGGCACCGACACACGGCAGGTGGACCCGCATCACGGGCCTGGCGCACTCAGCTTGCCGACGCTGGCCTGGTGCGCCCCATCACCGCACCATCGCAGCGGTCGCGCAGGTCCGCTCGCATCGGCCCAGCACGCCCGCTCGCTCCGCCGCCGGCGCGCCCGGCAGACGAAGAAGGCCACCTCCGCGAACGGAGATGGCCTGACCTCTGTGGGGTGGAGCTGTGGGGATTTGAACCCCAGACCCCCTCGATGCGAACGAGGTGCGCTACCGGACTGCGCCACAGCCCCCCGGCCCCGTAGGACCGCAGCTAGGCTAACAGGTCCCCCGCCCGCCCCGCGAATCGCCCTCCCGTGTCGCGGTTCGCCAGTTCTCAGGCCGGGTAGGAGCTGCCCCGGCCGCCCGCTTCGTAGGCCCGGCCGCGCAGCCCTCCGGTACGCCGGTAGGAGACCGAAGCCCCGTTGACGGCGGCCGGCAGGTCGGACGGGTCACGGTCGAGACCCATGGCTGTCCGGCGTACCGCTTCCTTCTGCGCCGCCAGCCGGCGTTGCGCCTCCCGGCGTGCCGCCGCGCGACGGGCCTGCTCCCGGCGTACCTCCGCCTGCCGCGCCGCGAGCCAGGCCGCTTCCCGGGCCTCGATGCGCCGGCGGCGGCGATCCGCGATCGCCCGGTTGCGCAGGTGCACGAGGTAGACGCCGAGCAGCGTGGCGGTCACCGCGAAGCTGATCCAGAAGCCGGGCCCGACGGCGAGCACACCCACGAGCTCGATGACGTTGAGCAGCAGCAGCGCGGCGAACACCCGGCGCCGGCGGACCACGGCCGGGGTCTGGCGCCGTACGGGCGGACGCCGCCGGGCCGGCCGGCGCGACGTGACGACCCGCAGCCGTCGCGCCGGGGGCGCGGAGACGGGAGCGGCGGAGACCGGAGTGACCGGATCACGGCCCGCAGTGGCGGGGTCGGCCGGGACCGGCGCAGCTTCACCCGTTAGGGTCCGCGACGTAACCATGTACTGGCGGCCAGGGTTGACCGGTCGGCGTCCGGGCACAGTACGGCGTCGACGGCGGCGCTGCAGCACCCGAGCCGTCGACGACGCCCGCTCCGCCGCCAGGCGCTCGGTCGCGTCGTACCGGCGGACGAGCGCCGGCGCGAGGGCGAGCAACCCGGCCGCGGCGAGGACGGCGAGGAGCACCGAGGTCGGCACCCTCACCCCTCCCGTCAGCCTCGAACCGTGCCGGACGGTCGCGCCCGGTCACGAAAAAGTCGCAATCTCCCCGAGATTACGGGCGACACCTGCGGATACCGGCGCGGCGCGCCGGTCCCGTAACGTCCTGATGATCAATTCATCGCCGCCGACCCGGATCGGCCGCGCTCATCCCCGCCTGGATCGGCCGCGCCCGTCCCCGCCCGGATCGGCCGCGCTATCCCCGCCTGGATCGGCCGCGCCCGTCCCCGCCCGGCGCGCCCCGCGCACGAATGCCCCGCCGACGCGCCGCCCCGGCCTCGGCGGGCGTTTCACTTCGCGGCCGTGCGCAGCCTCCGCCACCGCGCCACCAGGCCGCCCTCCGCGGCCACCTCTTCGCTCGTCATCGCGTACCCGAGGTGGTCGCGCCACGCGCCGTCGATGTGCATGTAGCGCGGGTGGTACGCCTCCTCGCGGAAGCCGAGCTTCTCCACGACCCGCCGGCTGGGCCCGTTCTCCGGCCGGATGTTGATCTCGACTCGGTGCAGCCCGCCCGCCCCGAAAGCGTGGTCGACCGCGAGCGCTAGCGCCGTGGGGATCACCCCGCGGCCGGCGACGCGGGAATCGACCCAGTAGCCCACGTACGCGGAACTGAACGCCCGCCGCACGATGCTGCCGAGGTTGATGTGCCCGACCAGCCGTTCCTCGCCGGCGTCCTGCCGCAGGCAGACGGCGAACGGCATGCTGTCGCCGCGCCGCGCGGCCCGTTTCATGTCGCGATACACATAGAGGTAGGCGCGCGGGGAGTTCATCTCGGCCCAGGGCCCGGGCGGCGCGGATTCCCAGGGGCTGAGCCACGCCTGGTTGGCGACGCGGACCTCGGACCAGGCGCGGGCGTCGCTGCGCCGGTAGGGCCGCAGCAGCACGGGCCCGTCCGCCAGGACGGCAGGCCATCCGGGCGTGGACCCCAGCATCATCGCCTCCGGTCGAGCAGCAACACGTCGACGGTCGACCCGGCAGCCGCCGCGGTGACCCGCTCGCCGAGCACCAGCAGACCGTTGGCTTCGGCGAGGCCGGACAGAGTGTACGGCCCTCCGGCGAGCGGCTGCACCGTGTAGCCGCCGCCGCGCCGTTCCGCTACATGCGCGGGGCGGAACTCGCGCAGCCCGCCCGGCGACGAGACGGTCTCCAGCAGGTGAGCCTTGACGCTGGGCCGGAAGACCGGTTCCGCCCCGGCGAGCAGCTGGATCACCGGCCGTGCGAGGACCTCGAAGCCGATGAGGGCCGCGCCGGGCTCCCCGGGGAGGCAGACGACCGGGACCTCCTCGCCGCCGACGGTGCCGAACCCCAGGGCCGCCCCGGGACACAGCGCCACGTCGGTGAACTCGACCGCGCCCCGGCCGGGGTCGCGCCGGGACAGCACGCGGCGCAGCATGTCGCCGGGCCCCGTGCCCGTGCCTCCGGTGGTGATGATCAGATCGGCCCGCAGCGTCTGATCTTCGAGCAACCCCCGCAGGCCTTCCGGGTCGTCGTCGCAGATGCCGATCCGGTACGCGAGAGCACCCGCCTCCACGGCCGCGGCGGTGAGCGCGTGCGAGTTCGCGTCGACGACCTGTCCCGGCTGGCTGGGGCGGCCCACGTCGACCAGTTCGTCGCCGGTGGCCACCACGACGACGCGGGGGCTGGGCCGGACCACGACGTGCCCGATGCCCGACGCGGCGAACACCGCGACCATGGCCGGTGTCACGTACGAGCCGGCGGTGGCCAGGACCCGGCCGACGGGCAGTTCGTCGCCCGCCCGCCGGACCCCGGATCCGCGCTTCGGTGCGTGCAGGATCTCCACCGCCGCCATGCCCTGGTCGGTCCAGTGCACGGGTACGACGACGTCGGCGCCGATCGGCAGCGGCGCGCCGGCCGCCACGGAGAAGCAGGTCCCCGGGGTCAGCCGGACGGGCCGCCAGCTGGCTGCGCCGAGGTCACCGACGACGTTGAGCCGTACGGGCCGCAGCCCGCCCTCGAACGCGCCGAACGACGGGTGCGAGCCGATACGCCCGGCGGCGGCAAGGTCCTCCCAGCGGGCCGCGTACCCGTCGATCGCGGCCTGGTCGAAGGCCGGGTACGGGTGCGGGGCCAGCACGTCGTTGGCGAGGACGTTGCCGTGCGCCTGGGTGAGGTCGAGGTCGAGCGGAGGCAGCGCCCGCAGCCTGCGCAGCACGCTGCCCAGGTATTCGGCGAGAGGCATCAGCTCGTTGGCGGCCGCCTCGGCATCGGCCGTGGCCGTCATCCCTTCGCACCGCCGGTTTCCGTGGCCACGAACTCGGCGAGCCACTGCCGGAACTCGGCGCCCAGGTCGGGGCGCTTGCACGCCAGCTCGACGACCGACTGCAGGTAGCCGAGCGGCATGCCGGTGTCGTACCGGTGCCCGCGGTAGACGATGCCGTGCACCGGTACGCCGTCGGCGAGCAGCTGGGCCATCGCGTCGGTCAGCTGGATCTCCCCGCCGCTGCCCGGTTTGGTGTTCTGGATCGCGTCGAAGATGGACGCCGGAAGCACGTAGCGCCCGACCACGGCGAGGTTGCTGGGGGCGTCCTCCGGCGAGGGCTTCTCGACCAGGCCGGTGACCTTGACGACGTCGGGCCCCCGGCCCTCCTCGGGCTCGACGGAGGCGATGCCGTAGCGGCTGGTCTGCTCGCGCGGGATCTCGATGAACGCCAGCACGATGCCGCCGGTCTCGGCCTGCAGGTCCAGCATGGCCGGCAGCAGCGGCTGGTCCTCCTCGACGAACTCGTCACCGAGAAGGACGGCGAACGCGTTGTCGCCGACGTGCGAGGCGGCCACCCCGACCGCGTGCCCGAGGCCGAGGGGCTCACCCTGCCGGCAGGTGTAGATGTCGGCCAGTTCGCTCGTCCGGCGCACGGCCGCGAGCCGCTCGGTGTCGCCCTTCTCCTCCAGCCGGGCCTCCACGTCGGGCCGCCGGTCGAAGTGATCGACCATCGAGGTCTTGCCCCGCCCGGTCACGAGCAGCACGTCGGTGATCCCGGCGGCGGCCGCCTCCTCCACGATGTACTGGAGGACCGGGCGGTCCACGACAGGCAACAGCTCCTTCGGGACAGCCTTGGTGGCCGGCAGGAATCGGGTGGCGAGCCCGGCCGCCGGAATGACGGCCTTCACGGCTCGACGGCCGGTCGCATGCGCCTGCGTGGACATCTGAGGGTCACCGCACCTTCGCTGAGTTGTGCCCGGACATGCCGCGAGACTATCGGCCACGGCCCTGCCGCGGCGGCTGTGGCCCGCCGGACGCGCCCGTCACCGATCCCGGATGATCCATTTGCCCGTCCCGAACCCGCCCCGAAACTGACGGGTCCGTCACACCGCCCGGGCCCGCCCCACCGCCGGGTGTTCGGCGTCGCGAACCATCGATGCCGTCGGACAACACAGGCGCCGGATGCGCCGCATCGCTGTCTGTGCCGTGCCGCGTACCGTCCCCCGCCACGCCTACGACGCCATTCTCCGCGCCCGCAGCCGTTCCCGCAGCGTCGTCGCCGCCCGTCCCGGTTCTGGCTCCGGGTCCGGCTCCCGGTCCAGCTCCCGGTCCAGGGCCGGCTCCCGGTCCGGCTCCCGGTCCGGGTCCGGCTCCCGGTCCGGCTCCCGGTCCGGGTCCGGCTCCCGGTCCGGGTCCGGGTCCGGGTCCGGTTCGCGCATCGACACGAGGCGCCGGGCCGTCTTCGACCGGTCGGCGCGGCGGACCCATCGCGCTCACCGTCCGCGTCCTCTCCGCGAGCCGGTAGGTGTCCCGCCCGGCGCTCTTGGCCGCGTACAGCGCATCATCCGCCGCCTCGAGCACCTGCTGAGCGTTCACGCCGTGCTCGGGGTACACGGCGACGCCGATGGACACGCTGATCGAGATCCGCTCGACAACGGCCGTGCCGGACGGGTCCAGCCGCCGGCCGTCGACCGCGACGGGAACCTGGCGCACAGCCGCCCCGAGCCGCTCGGCCACGATGATCCCGCCGTACGCGTCGGTCTCCGGCAACAGCACGACGAACTCCTCGCCACCCTGCCGGAACGCAATGTCGACCTCCCGCAGGCCCACCCGGATCCGCCGCGCGAACTCGCTGAGAACCGCGTCGCCGGCAGCGTGCCCGTACGTGTCGTTGACCTCTTTGAAATGGTCGAGGTCGAGCACCAGCACGGTGAGCGTCCGCCCGAACCGGCTGGCCCGTTCCACCTCCCGCCGCAACGACTCCTGCAGACAGCGGTAGTTCCACAACCCGGTCAGCGGGTCGGTGAGCGAGAGCCGCTGCGCCTCCTCGTGGACACGCACGTTCTGCACGGCGATCCCGGCCTGCCCCGCGAACGTACGCAGGGTGAGCAGGTCCGCGTCGTCGAACTCGTCGGAGCCGAGGCGGTCGTACAGGGCGAGCACCCCGAGGGTCGCGGGCTGCCCGGCGGTCTCTCGCTCCCCGGGCACCAAGGGATCCCCGACCGTCGCGGGGGCGCAGATGGGGACGGCCACGTACGTCTTGCAGACCGGCTCGTCCCCGATCCCATCGCCGCGCGCGCACACCCCCCGCCGCGGCTCCCCACCGGCGGCAACGGCCCCGAGAATCCCCTGCCCCAGCCGTACGCGCAGAGAACCGATCTCTTCCGCGGGCACGTCCCACCGCCCGGTCAGGCCCTCGGCGCAACGCGCCACCAGGCAGTTCTCCTCGGGGTCGATGAGCAGCACCACGCCCGCACGGGCACCGGTCGCGGACAGCGCCGTCTGCAGAATGACCTGAAGGATCCGGTGCAGATCATGCGTGCTGGACAGGGTGTCACCCAGGATCGCCAGATGCCCGCGCAACTGGTCCCGGCTCGCGGTCAGCGCCTGCACGTACGTCTGCAGCTCCCGCGTCATCCGGTTGAAGGTCCCCGCGAGCTGCCCGATCTCGTCGTCCCGCCCGACCGGAACCCGTACGTCCAACGCCCCGCCGGCCACCTCCCCCGCAGCCCACGCGAGCTCGGCGAGCGGCCGGGTGGTGGATCGCGCGAGCCACCGCGCCGCCACAATCGCGATCCCGGCAACCGCCACCACTGCCACGACGAGCACTACGTAGAGAACGGTGGGCTCACTGTCGGACACGGACACCACGAGCGGAAGAGGCTGCCCGGGAGAAACTTCTATCTTCCTCGCGTACGGGCTCCGCGCGGCGGCTTGGAGGAGGCTCACGGCCGCGCCACTCGTCCCGCCCAGCCGAGAGATGAAGGCACTGTCCACCCGCTCCGTGGCGGCCACGGTGACATCGCCCTGCACCGCGTACGCGACCACCGCCGTGGCGGGCGTGGCAGCGTCGGTGCTCTGCCCGCCGGCGCAGTCACGCTCGCCTTGATGCGCCTGCGAGGGCAGCGCCTCAGTGCCGGCGGCAGCCATCCCCTTCCCGGCGCTGGACGCAGCTGGTCCAACCGCGCCTCCCGCAGCCTGGGCCCCTCGGGGGTCCGGCGCTGCCGCCGCGCCGGCCATGCCTCCGGGACGGGTCGCGGCGCCCACGCCCTCTGTGCTGCTAGGGCTGTGTCCGCTTCCCTGTGGCACGCCGCCGGCCGTGACCCGTTCCTGAGTTGCTCCTGAGCTCTCGGTCGGGCGGCCGTCCGCCGTACCCGGGCCTGCCCCCGGACCGCCGACGATGCGGACGTCAGCGGCCAGCCCGCGGGTGATCATCTGCTCGGCGGCGGCCTGCCGATCGGCCGGCGGCAGCACCGCCACGGCGTCGGCGACCGCTTGGAGCTGCCGGCACATCGCCCCCATCGCCGTGCGTACCGTCGTTGCGGCATGATCGAGCCGCTCGACCGTCCGGTCCCGGCTCACCGTGGCGACGGTCATCCCGATGAAGAAGGATCCGAGCAGAACCGGGCCGAGCACGACCACCAGGAAGGCGGTAGTGAGTCGGCCACGCAGAGTCACACGTCCTCCTGGAAGTGGCCTTCTTATCCAGCGATGCTGACATAGTGCGCACCGTTTGCCGGTCTTCCAAAGGGGGTGTTTCATGTCCGATTTGACCCGTGATGCGGAAAGATCTAGGGCCGAGAAGGTAGCCCTCCGCAACCGCCTGCTCGCAGCACGTAGATCAAGGCCGCCCGAAGCCCTCGCTGCAGCCGCCAAGACGGTCCTCGAGGAACTCGTGCCCCTCGTACGCCAGAAGTCACCCACAGTCATCGCCGCCTATGTCCCGGTCGGCTCGGAACCAGGCGGTCCGGAGCTACCCGACGCCCTGCGCACAGCACTGCCTCCAGCCTCCCTGCTCCTGCTTCCCGCGCTCCTGAGCGACGGCGATCTGGATTGGGTCCGCTACGAGGGGCGCGACTCACTGCGCCCCGGACCGCGTGGTCTTCTCGAACCGGCAGGCCCCCGCCTCGGGACGACGGCGATCTCCCGAGCCGACTTCGTGGTCGTCCCGGCCCTCGCCGCCGACCGCCACGGCGTACGCATGGGCCGCGGCGGAGGCTCTTACGACCGCGCCCTCGCCCGGGTGGCACCCACGGCGTTCACCGTGGCCCTGCTCCACGACGGCGAGCTGCTCGATTCCGTCCCGTCGGAGGCCCACGACCGCCGCGTACGGGCCGTGATCACACCCGCGGAGGGCCTCAGTGCGACGCCGGACTGGACGAAATAAACTCCGATGACGCAGCATTGGCACTCTGAGACGGCGAGTGCCAAGCCCTGAGTATCGACGCGGAGGACCAGTGCCCACGTACCAGTACGCATGCACGGAGTGCGGGGAGCAGCTCGAGAGGGTGCAGTCTTTCTCGGACCCGGCGCTGACGGAATGCCCCGCCTGCGGCGGCAAGCTGCGCAAGGTCTTCAACTCCGTAGGGATCGTCTTCAAGGGCTCCGGCTTCTACCGCAACGACTCGCGCTCCGGCAGCGTGAGCGCGGACAAGCCGGCCGCCTCGACGACCTCCACGGACGGCAAGTCGGACTCGTCCTCGACCGCGTCCCCGACCCCGGCCGCAACGTCGACCTCGTCATCGTCGTCCTCCTCCTCTTCGTCGACGACCTCATCACCGGCCGCCTCGACCGCTTCCTGAACCCGGGCCGCATCGCCGGCCACCTCACCGAGGGCCGCCCCGGCGCCGATCACGCCCCTCGTGACCGAGCCCGCCGGGGCGCACCCAGCGCCGAGCCGCGCCCACAGCAGGCCAACCCGGCCCTGGCGCCGCCCCCAGCGCTGGGCCACGCCCGCAACAGGCCACCCTGACGGCACCCCATCAGCGCGCCGCGCCCGCCACGGTGCCTGGTCTCGCGCGGAGCACGGGACCATGACGGCGCCCCAGCGCCGCGCCCGCAACAGGCCGGCCCGCCCTGACGGCGCTACCCAGGCGATCGGCCGAAGTCCGGGGTGAATCCGGGACAGGGGCGGAACGCCACAGGCTGCGAGACCGCGCACCAGAGGCCGACCACGTCCGCAGTGGTCCGGCCCGCCGGGCCTCGAGCCGTCTGCCATGCCTGCCAGGTCCGGCGGGTCCGAGCTCACGGTGCCCGCCGGAACGGCCCGTCCTTTCTACCCCGCCCCGCCACCACGGCCGCCGGTTATCCACAACGCGCGGGTATCCACAGCGCCGCCGGCGGCTGCCCCCGAATCCCCCTAGCTTCATCGCGTGCGGCCGACTCAATCGCGGACACCAGACAGCCACGCCCTCGCCCCGGTACGCCGGCGCAGACCAGGGCGCTCAACCCTGCTGCGCTTGGCCACCGTCGCGGCGCTGCTGGCCGTCGCCGGAACACTCGCGTGGTCCGGCCCGGCAACGTGCAAGCCACCGTCCGAAAAGCCGGCGTCCCCGCAACCGGCCCTTGCTCAGCCCGCTCCGGATTCACACCGCATGGAGACCGGGGCCGGCCAGGACGCCCTGGAGACGGCCACTGCGGTCGGCTCGCCGCAAGGCACAACACCCATGAGTACGGGGCCCGTCGCATCTGCGGCTGCCCCTCTGCCGGCGCCTGCGGGAACCGTCGGCGTGCCGATCCGCCTGGCGGAGCCGACGGCATTGCGCCTCGTACACGCAGGCGACCACGTGGACGTCTTCAGGGCCGGAGCCGGAACGCAGCCGATAGCCGCCGCGGCATTGGTCTTGGCGGTGACCGGCACGGACGATCCGCTGACCGGCGGGCTCCTCCTGGCGCTCACGCCCGCAGCGGCGAAGGAAACAGTCAACCCAGCCCCGGACGGGTACGTGGTCGTGATCAGACCGGACGGCTGACCGCCGCCACATCCGCGACGCGTCGCGACGCGAGGCGACGCGAGGCGACGCGAGGCGACGCGACGCGACGCGACGCGACGCGACGCGAGGCGAGGCGACGCGAGGCGACGCGACGCGACGCGTTGCGAGGCGAGGCGAGGCGACGGAGGGGAGGGGTGGCGCGATGCGAGGCGACGGAGGGTGGCGGGGCCACCTGGCATACGACATCACGGCTGAGCGAAAAACCGACGGCCGCCCGGGACACAAGGCATCTCGCTGGACCACAAGACGACGCGCACCGTGGGCACGGGGCAACGCGCCGAGCCACAAAATGACGCCCGCCGGAAGCACAAGGCATCGCGCTGGGCAGCAGATGCTCCGGCGGCCCAGCACGGCACCGGCGACGCGTCCGGCGGGATCCGATCCGCGCCGCTCGAGCAGAAGCCCGCGACGCTGTGGCAGGAGATCCGCTCACCCCCAGTGGGGCGGGCGGTCCTCCAGCAGGCGGTCGTCGTTCGAGCTCTCGGTGCCGCTGTAGCCCCAGCCGCGTTCCGTGTCGTCGCGGGTCTGGTCCGGGAGCAGCGGTGCTTCCTCGGACTCGAGGTCGACGGTGCGCTCGGCGTCAGCGTCGCGGTCGGGGTCGGGGTCGTCAAGGATGTCCACGGTATGAGGGTAGGCCGCGTCGCGCGCGCTGTCGGCACCCGAGGGATGTAGCGTCGATGAACGTGAGCGCCCCGACCGGATCCGACGACGACGCGTACTGGCAGCGGCCGGAGTCCGGCGCCGACCAGTTCGGTGCCGACCGTCCCAGCCCGGCCCCCGACGCCAAGCCGGCGTACGAGGGACCGCCCCGACCGGCCCCGGCCTCACCGCACTGGCGACCGCCGACGGTGTCCCATCCGCCGCCGCCCCGCGCCATGCCGGCTCAGAACATGGACGCCCTCGACGAGGAGGAGGGATCCGCCCGCACCGTGACGTACGGGGTCGGCCTGGTCGCCGGAGCAATCGCCGTGATCCTCATGTGTCTGCTCTGCGCCCGCGCGATCTTCTGAACGAGCCCGCACCTGGAGCAGAACGAGCCTGGCACAACGCGGCCCGCGCGCCGCGCGAGGCAGGTGAGCCGTCCCAGCCGCCACCCCACACGGCGGCCGGGACGGCGTCCGTCAGGACGAGGTTCCCCAGACCGCCTGGGCTCCCGAGTCACCGGTCCTGAACACGTAATAGCCGGAAACCGCCGCGAGCGCCACCATGATCACGGCAAGTAGCAGGCCGGCCGCTCGGGGTAGCGGTCGGGCCGTCTGGCGCAGGGTGAGGAACACCATCAGGAGGGTCATCACGCCGAGCCCGAGCGTGAAATAGAAGGTGAGGGTGCCGTACCCCATGTGGTCGTCGATCTTCTCTAGCGGTGGGCCGGTCAGGCCGTTGGCCACCATGCGGTCGCGCAGCTTCTCGCCGGATTCCATCGCGACGAAGGTGGCCACCGGGGCGGCCAGGGCCAGCAGGACGGCAGCCCAGCCGACCTTCGCCCGCCAGCGGGGCACGACCGCGTAGACGATCGCCGCGAGGGCCAGGAGCGGCACGAACACCACCGCCGCGTGGAGCACCAACGCGTGTACGGGCATGCCGTTTATCTGGTCGAACACGGTCACCCTCCTTGAACGTTAAACAATCTTGGACCCAAGCGTAGAGCCACCGGCACCCTTCACGGCACTCCCGGGAGCCCGGGAATTCCCTTGTTCGCGCTTACGCCGGCCGAGCCGATCCGGTTCACCGAAGAGACGCACGGCCGCGAATACATGCCCGCGGAACTCTCGGAACCCCGCGCGGAACACCGCGGAACCTTGCGGACCCCGCGGAACCCTGCGGTCCCCGCGGAACCCTGCGGTCCCCGCGGAACCCTGCGGTCCCCGCGGAACCCTGCGGGCCGCAAAACCCTGCGGCCCGCGGAACCCGCGGAACCCGCGGAAGGGTCACCCCAGGCCGGGAACAACAGGCCGGGACAACAGGCCGCGAACAACAGGCCGCGAACAAGGGGGGGGCAACGACGAGCAGGCCGAGCCGCCACCGAGCACCGCGTACAAGCAGGATCAAGAGTTGAGCAGCGGAGTTTCGCATGCTGTCATTGGCAGATGCCGACCGCCGAGCAGCTGCTGCGTGATCGCGGCCTGCGTGTGACGCGGCCGCGGGTCGCGGTGCTCGAGGTGCTCACGCAGGGCGGTCATCTCGAGGTCGACGAGATCACCCGGCAGGTACGCGAGCGGCTGGACTCGGTGTCGACCCAGGGTGTGTACGACGTACTCGGCGCGCTGTCCCGGGCGGGTCTCGCGCGGCGGATCGAGCCGGCCGGCAGCCCCGCACGGTTCGAGGCGCGCGTGGGCGACAACCACCACCACCTCGTCTGCCGGAGCTGCGGCGCCATCGAGGACGTCGACTGCGTCGTCGGTGAACGTCCGTGTCTCGATCCGACCGCCGGGCATGGTTTCGAGGTGGACGAGGCGGAAGTCACATTCTGGGGTCTCTGCCCCTCGTGCCGGCAGGCTCGCCGGTCGGAGCGGGTCGCCTGAAGGCGGCGGCGGAAATTCTGAACCTGTTCAACTTCGCCGTTCGCGTGGCACGCTGGGGTCATGGACAGCGCCGCAGACCTCGGACTCTTCGGCCCCGGCTCGGTCACGTGGAGAGTGCATGAGGAGCCAATCCTCCTGGTCGGCGGGCTGCGCTCCCTCTACCTGCAGGCTCTTCACCCTCGTGCGGTGGCCGGCGTCGCCCAGAATTCCGGGTACCGCGCCGACCCGTGGGGGCGGCTCGAGCGGACCTCCGCGTACGTGGGCACCGTCGTCTACGGCGCCACCGCCGAGGTCGAACGGGCCGCGAGCCGGATCCGGCGGCTGCATTCGCGGATGACCGCGACCGATCCGCGTACGGGTGAGACGTTTCGCATCGACGAGCCGGAGTTGCTCCGCTGGGTCCACGTCGCCGAGGTCGAATCGTTCCTCACCACGGCACGCCGCGCCGGCTTGGAGCTCACCGACGACGAGGTGGACCGCTACTACACCGAGCAGGTGCGGGCGGCCGAGCTGATGGGGCTCGACCCCGCCACTGTCCCAGCCACGGCTGCCGAGGTGGCCGACTACTACGACAGCATGCGGCCGGAGCTCGGGATGACCCGGGACAGCGCCGAGACCGCGTTGTTCCTCACGGTGCCGCCGGTGCCGCAGTCGTGGGGCAGCAGGCCGCTGCGGCTCGGCCTCACGCTCGGCCCGACGCGGTGGGCGTACTTCGGCGTGGCCGCGACCGCGCTCGCCCTGCTGCCACCCTGGGCCCGCAAGATGTACGGCGGCCTGGGCTGGCCGACGACCGACATGTCGGCGGACCTTTCCGTACGCGGTATGCGCCTGCTCATGAAGGCCGCCCTCGCCGCCGTCCCGGAGCGGTACCGGGTGGCCCCGATGCGCCGCGAGGCGCTCCAACGAGCCGGCCTGACCTGACACCCCGCGGCCGACGGCCTGACGAGACGAACGGCCGGCGAGGAGATCAGACGGCGCGTTCCAGGTGCTCGACGGCCGTCCACGGCTCCTTGGCCTGCACATCCCCGGCCGCCGGGCACGTACGCCGGAAGTCACACCACCCGCACAGCGACCCCGGGTTGGCGGGGAACTCCGCGTCCGGATCGGCCCCGGCGGCGACCGCCTTCTCTGCCGCCATGATGTCGCGCGCCGTGTCCTCCGCCCGCGCGACCTGGCGGGCCAGGGACTCCTCCGTGTGCTCGTGGGCCGCCACGGTGCCCGAGGGCAGGTGGTGCAGCTCGACGCGGCGGCACGGGCGGCGGAACACGCGCTGGGCCGCGTACGCGTAAAGGGCCAGGGCCTGGGATCCGCGGGCGTCGTCGGCGTCGAGGCCGGAACGGCCGGTCTTGTAGTCCACGATCACCGCTTCGCCGTTGCGGGCGTCGATGCGGTCGGCGCGTCCGTTGAAGGCGAGCACTCCGGTCTTGGTCGCGACCACCCGCTCGACGCCCAGCGGCTCCTCCTCCGGATCGAGACCCGCGACATACGTGTCGAGCCACTCCAGCGCCTTGCGGTAGGTGACCCGCTCCTGGTCCACGTCCCGGTAGCCCTCGCGCACCCACGTCGCCTTCAGCAGCGTGGGCAGGGAGGCGGCGCTGCGGCGGGCGGCCGGCAACGCGTACCAGTTCTTCAGGGCCGTGTGGACGCTCGCGCCGAGCGAGTTGTGCGCCCAGGGCGGACCCTTCGGCGGGCTGGGCCGGTCGACATACGTGTACCGGTAGCGGCGCGGGCAGTCGACGTAGGTGCCCAGCTTGCTGGGGGTGCAGACGAAGAGGCGCTCGGGCATGCCGGCGAAGCCCAACTGCTCGGGTACGGCGGCCGATCTCGGCGGTGTCCTGCGCACGGAACAATCCTGCCAGGCCCCTCCGACAAAACCCGCCCGCGACCCCCGGCCGACGACGCGCAGGGCCGTACGGAACGGGCGGCGCGCTCCCTCAGGCCGCCGCGTACAGCTTGACGAACGCGCCGACCGCGTCCGCGATGAGCTGGACCGCGATGGCCGCGAGCAGCAGGCCGGCGATCCGGGTGAGGACCTCGATCCCGCCGGGCCGCAACAGCTTGACGATGCCGCCCGAGAACCGCAGCACCACCCACACCGTCAGCATGACGGCGAGGATGGCGAGCCCGATCACGGTGTAGTCCACCGCCCCCTCGGCGCGCTGCACGAACAGCATGGTCGCCACGATCGCGCCGGGCCCGGCGAGCAACGGCGTGCCGATCGGGACCAGCGCCACATTGCTCGTGCCGCCCTGTTCGGACGGCTCGTCGGTCTTGCCGGTGAGCAGCTGCAACGCGACGAGGATGAGCAGCAGGCCGCCGGCGCCCTGCAGCGCCGGCAGCTGGACGTGCAGATAGTCGAGCAGGGTCTGGCCGGCCACCGCGAACACGACGATGACCCCGAGCGCGAGCAGCACCGCCTGGGTTCCCGCGCGGTGCCGCTGCTTGGCCGGCAGGGTGCCGGTCAGCGCCAGGAAGACGGGCACCATGCCCGGCGGATCCACGATCACCAGGAGGGTCACGAAGACCTCGCCGAACAACTTCACATTCACGCGCTCAACCTAGGCGCAGCGCCGGGTCACCCGCTCCGAACTGCGAGGACCGTCACCCCAGGACGGAAACTCCGGTGGCGGCGGTCACGATTTTCCCGTACTCGGCGGGGTCGGTCGTGAAGGCGCCCAGCTTGACGGTCTTGTGCGTACCGTGGAAATCCGACGATCCGGTGACGACCAGCCCCAGTTCCCCGGCGAGCGACCGGACGTGGGCGCGCTGCTGCGGCGAGTGGTCCTCGTGGTCTGCCTCGAGTCCGAAAAGGCCCGCCGCGGCGAGCTCCACGACGAGCTTGTCCGGCACGATCCGCCCGCGGACCGTCGCGTTGGGATGGGCGAACACGGCCACCCCGCCCGCGGCCCGCACCGCCCGCAACGCCTCGAAAACATCAAGATCCGCTTTGGGTACGAAGTACCGCGCGCCCAGCCATCGGGAGGCGAACGCCTCGCTGGTCGTACGGACGAGACCGGCCCGGATCAAGGCCTGGGCGATGTGCGGACGCCCCACCGACCCGCCCGCCGCATAACCGCTGACCTCGGGCCAGCTGATGTCGACGCCGTCCGCGCGGAGCAACTCGACGATCTTCTCGGCGCGCTGCTCCCGGTCGGCGCGCAGGCGCGCGAGGTCGGCGGCGAGCTGCGGCTCCTCCGGGTCGAACAGGTACGCCAGCAGATGCAGCGGGATGGCGGGCTCCACCCCGTACCAGCGGCAGGACAGTTCGGCGCCGCGTACCAGAGTCAGCCCGGCCGGCCGCGCGGCCGCCGCCTCGGCCCAGCCGCCCGTGGTGTCGTGGTCCGTGATGGCCATGACGTCCAGACCCGCGGCGGCGCCCGCCCGGACCAACTCGGACGGGGTCAGCGTGCCGTCGCTGGCGGTCGAGTGGCAGTGCAGGTCGATTCTGGTCACTCGGCGACGCTACCGGTTGCGCGCACGGATTCCGCCGATGACGTCAGGCGTCGTCGCCCGCGTCACCGTCCTTGCCCAACCGCGCCTCGACCGCCTGCGGCTCGTACATCTCCTCGACGACGCGCAGGTAGAGCTCGTTGGGGTTGGGCAGATGCTTGACCTCACGCAGCGCCTGGTCCTGGCCGGCCGACTCGAGGACGAACGTGCCGTAGCTCAGCATGCGGCCGAGGGCGGACTGCTCGTACTTCATGTCGGTGACCCGCAGCAGCGGCATCATGGCGACCTTGCGGGTGATGATGCCGTTGACGACCATGACCCGCTTGTTGGTCAGGATGAACCGGTCGAAGTACCAGTCGGCGACCTTCCAGCCGACCCAGCCCATGACGCCGAGCCAGATCAACACGGCCGCCGTGACCAGGCCGTCGATGTTCTGCCGGGTGAGGAAGCCGGCGAGATAGCCGAGCAGCAGTGTGGCGCCGACGCCGACGAGCAGCGGCGTGGACAGGTGGATCCAGTGCCGCTTCCACTCCCCGCGGTAGCGCTCGGTCGGGAAGAGATAGCGGGAGACCAGTGTGGTCGGTTCGTCCTCGAGCGGCAGGACGCGACGTGGTCCACCGGGGACACCCCCGCCGTCACCACCGAGGCCCTGCAGCTCCTCCTCGGTGAAGACCGGGGGGTCGTACTCGCCGGGATCGCGGTAGCGCTCCTGCTCACGCGTCTCGTAGTCGTCGGCGTAACCGGCGCTCGTCGCGTACGCGGGACCGGACGAATATCCGGGACCGTCCGCAGAGGCTACTCCGCGGGCATACTCCGGGCCGTCGGCGGCCCGGAACGCCGGATCGTCGTAGCCGAAGGTCTCGTCGTCGTCCTGAGGGCGACGCGCACCCTCGTCATCAGGTTGCCGCGGCTCACCAGGACCCATGCGCCGATGTTAAGCGACGAGGTTGGTGAAGAAGGTTCCGAAACCGCGGGCGATGTCGCCGATGGTCTGTCCGAGGGACGAGAAGACCGCTGCGGCGGAGTTCGGGTTGAACGCAATGAAGAAGATCAAGAATGCGATGCCAAGCCAGGTGAGTACCTTCTTGATCATGGCGGGCCTGCTCCTCCGTTGCGGGTACGGTCGACGCCGCAGCAACACTCACGGTATCAGTAAGACTGCGCTCTGTGAACAGAGTGCCCGAAAAGCCGATACCGTTCCCGCAGGTCACGGGTCCTTGATCAGACCCGGCCGTGCAGGTAGGGCGACGGCGCTCCGTACACGAGCTCGGGCGGCACCCCGTCGGTCAGGTCGTGCAGCACGACATGCTCGGCGAGGAAGTAGCCCGCGCTTGCGGGCCACGCTACCGCATAGAGCCACATTCCTCGGGCTTCACTCACATAGGCGCTTCGGTCCTCCGGGGACTTGACACACCACAGTGGAGTCGGATGTCCCCCGGCCTTGATCTTCGCGTGCGGCCCGGGACGGCCGGCGCCGTCGCTGAGCGCCTCGGTTATCAGGTAACCGGGGTCGATGCCGGGGATGCCGGCGAAGCGCGTACCGAGGCCGACGCCGGGCTGCTCGGCGATGAGGACGAGGTCGGCGGGGCCGCCGCCGAGCGGGTCGGGGCCGCTGCAGGACAGGGCTGTCGCGCGTACGCCGGACCGGTCGTCACCCGCCCAGCCGACGCCGGTGACCATCCACCCGGGCGGCAGCGGCCACGGACACCACAGCGGCATGCGGTCGGGACCCTGGGCAGCCTGGCGCAGGACGCTCTCGAGGATCTCCGGCCCGATGTGCTGGGCGACGTGGAAGGGCTGGACGTCACCGCAGTCATTGCAACGCCAAGCGCTGTGCATCAGGTCCGGAGGTCGGACCTGACCAGCACAACGGGGGCAGCTTACGGTGACACCCACCCCCTAAAGGTGCTTGCCCCGGAGGCCCCCGTCAAGCGGATCGGCGGAACCCGAAAGGATGGAGAAGGGCTGCCACGCTGCGCCGGAGCCGCCGGTCACCCCGGGGGCGGGCCGGCGTGGGCGCGTACCCAGGAGTGCATCGCGATGCCGCTCGCCACGCCCGCATTGATCGAGCGCGTGGACCCGTACTGGGCGATGGAGAAGAGTTCGCTGCACGCAGCGCGCGCCGCGTCGGAAAGCCCGGGCCCCTCCTGGCCGAAGATCAAAACGCATTCACGCGGAAGCGTGACGCTCTCCATCGGCCGCGATCCCGGCAGATTGTCGATGCCGACGACCGGCAGTCCGGCCTCCGCGGCCCACGCCGCGAACGCCTCGACGCTCGGATGGTGCCGGACATGCTGGTACCGATCGGTGACCATGGCACCGCGCCGGTTCCACCGCCGCAAACCGACGATGTGCACCTCGGCGGCGAGGAACGCATTGGCGTTGCGTACGACGGTCCCGATGTTGAAGTCGTGCTGCCAGTTCTCGATCGCCACGTGGAACGGATGCCGTCGCCGGTCGAGATCGGCGACCACGGCCTCACGCCGCCAGTACCGGTACCGGTCGACGACATTGCGGCGGTCGCCGTGCTCCAGGAGCTCGGGGTCGTAGCGGTCGCCGTCGGGCCACGGCCCGGACCAGGGCCCGACACCCACTTCCATCAGCGGCTCACCGTTCGCCGCAACCTCATCGGCCGCCATGGCGCAGCACGCTATCCGGGCCGGGCGCCGTCGTCTCTCGCGGGATGCGCGGTCCAGCCCGCGCGGCGGCCGGACCGATAGCACGCGGTGGAATCAGCCGGCTACGGAGGTACGAGCGTCCCGGCGGGCAGGAACCGAATCCGTCGCACCCCTTTCGGGCCGATGCGGCGGCGTGATGCCGCGTCGGCGGTTCGGGGATCCGGCTCCGACCGGCGGATTCACGGTCTCGGAGCGCATCGGGGAGGAGACGCAATGAGCGGCGGGGCCCTCCCCGGCACCCGCCGCCCACGCTCTGTTGGGGAAGAGTCTGCCTCACCCTGCGTATCCATGTGAAGAGAATTCAAAAGTGACACAGGTCACATTTAACTTTGTTACCAGTTTTCGTTATCGGTGACCTTGTCGTTATCGAGCAGCGTCAGAGCCGACGAGTCCGGTCGAGACGGTGCAAAAGAGACGTCGGACTTCTCGTAACAACTGAGAGCGCTCTCCATGCATTCGGTTACGATGAGTTGCCTCCGCACGCCTGAGAGCGCCGTCAATGGTGCCGCAGGCCACGTGTCATCGCCGGTGGGCAGGGAATTGACGAGGTACAGGTTCGGTTGAAAGCCACGTAGCCCCAATCCCGTGGACGGAGAGATCATGGCGACCGTTGCGCTGACCACAGAGAACTTCGACGAGGTGACCGGCAAGGACGGCATCGTGCTGGTCGACTTCTGGGCCAGCTGGTGCGGCCCGTGCGTGCGCTTCGCCCCGACGTACGAGCGCTCGTCGGAGAAGCACCCCGACATCACGTTCGGCAAGGTCGACACCGAGGCTCAGCAGGAACTCGCCGCGAAGTTCAACATCAGCTCCATCCCGACGATCATGGCAGTGCGCGACGGCGTCATCGTCTTCTCGCAGCCCGGCGCCCTCCCCGAGTCGGCGCTCGAGTCCCTGATCGACCAGGTCGAGAAGCTCGACATGGACGACGTGCGCAAGCAGCTCGCCGCGCACAACCACTGACCACCAGCACGGCACGGCGCCGCGGACCGCTCGGTCCGCGGCGCTTTTGCATGCCGGCGCGGCTTTTGTAGGCCGGCAGATCGGCGCACCCGGCCCGGCGATCCGAGTGGACAGCGCGGTCGTACATGTGTTCGAATCTTCGCCATGCGATGGTCTCACCTGTCGGCCCCGGCCGGCGACGACTCGCTCCTGGACGCACCGCCAGCGGCCTCACCCCTGCCGCTGGCGGTGCCCGGGGCGACCGTCCGCACGTTCGACACCCCGGGCTTCGCGGGCATGACGTTCTACGAGATCCGGGCCAAATCGATCATCAACCGCGTGCCCGGCGCCTCACGCGTGCCGTTCGAATGGACCGTCAACCCGTATCGAGGCTGCTCGCACGCCTGCTCGTATTGCCTGAGCGGTGACACCCCGATCCTCCTGGCGAACGGCTCCACGCGGCCGCTGTCGCAGCTCAAGGTGGGCGACGCGGTGCTCGGCACGATGGGGGCAGGCGCCCATCGGCGGTACGTGGCGACGACGGTGCTCGACCACTGGTCCACATCGAAGCGCGCCTTCCGCGTGACGCTGGCGGACGGCACCCGGCTCGTGGCGAGCGGAGACCACCGGTTCCTCACCGATCGCGGCTGGCGGCACGTCAGCCCCGCAGAGCCACATCTGCCCGCTCTCGCCGTCGGCGACCGCATGTCCGGCGTCGGGCACTTCGCGGATCCGCCCAAGGAGTCCCCCGACTACCAGGCGGGCTACCTCTGCGGACTCATCCGGGGCGACTCCTGCGCTGCCCCGTCCGGCCCGCGCGAAGGCGACGCGTGGATCCGCGCGGACGCGTACCTCGACGATGTCCCCATGCACCAGGCGCTGCGCTGGCCCGACATGCCGACCGGCAGCTGGTATCGCGGGTTTCTCGCCGGGGCGTACGGATCCACCGGGTCGGCGGATCGCCTGGCGCTCGTCTTCACCAGCCGCGACCGCGGCTTCCTGGACCGGGTGACGGAGGCGCTGACGCATCTGGGCCTGCCCAGCCGCCGCCCGCCGCACACCCAGCTCGGCGGGGTCCACACGGTCGAGATCACGCGGGACCTCTGGGCCGCCCTGCGGTTCCGGCACATGACCGGAGTCAGCGAGGCGCCGCTCGACGCGGCCGGCATCGGCGTGCGCAGCGACGCCCAGCTCACCGTCGCGGACATCGAGGACCTCGGCCTCACCCTCCCGCTGTACGACATCACCACGGGCACCGGGGACTTCATCGCCGACGGGGTGGTCAGCCACAACTGCTTCGCCCGCAACACGCACACGTACCTCGACATGGACGCCGGACACGACTTCGACTCCAAGGTGGTCGTCAAGGTCAACGCCGGCGAGCTGGTCCGGCGCGAGCTCGCCGCGCCCCGGTGGACCGGCGACCACATAGCCATGGGCACCAACGTGGACGTCTACCAGCGCGCGGAGGGCCGCTACCGGCTGATGCCGCAGATCCTGTCGGCGCTGCGCGACTTCGCCAACCCCTTCTCCATCCTGACGAAGGGGACGCTGATCCTGCGTGACTTGAAGCTGCTCGAACAGGCGGCGTCCGTCACCCGGGTCGGCTTGTCGTTCTCCGTGGGTTTCGTCGACGAGAACATATGGCGCGCGGTCGAGCCCGGCACGCCGAGCCCGCGCCGCCGGCTGGACGCCGTACGCCGGCTGACCGACGCGGGGTTCGCGGTGAACGTGCTGATGGCACCGATCCTGCCGGGTCTCACCGACACGGACGAGTCGATCGACGAAACCGTCGCCGCGATCGCCGCATCCGGCGCGACCGGTGTGACTCCCCTGGCCCTGCACCTGCGGCCCGGCGCCCGCGAGTGGTACGCGGCCTGGCTGACGCGCGAGCACCCCGAGCTGGCGTCGCGGTACAGGGAGCTGTACCGCGGCGGGTCGTACCTGCCGCAGTCGTTCCAGAACGAGATCACCGCCCGGGTACGGCTGGCGGCACGCCGGCACGGGCTGCACCGACCAGGTCCGGCCGAGGCCCGCCGGGTTCCGGCGGCGGCGCGGCGAGACCCGGCCGAGGCGCGGCAGGTCCCGGCCGAGGCGCGGCAGGTCCCGGCCGAGGCGCGGCAGGTCCCGGCCGAGGCGCGGCAGGTCCCGGCCGAGGCGCGGCGGCTTCCGGCGGTCGGGCCGGTCGATGATCGGGTTTCCCAGCAGTTGACGCTGCTGTGAGTGGCCGCGCAGACCGCCGGCGCCGGTTGTTCACCTCGCCGTGGCCGCGCCGGTGACTAGAGTCGAGGGATGAGAAGTGCTCAGCAGATCCTGGCGGAAGCGCACGTCATCGCCGTCGTCGGCGCTTCTCGTGATCCCTTCAAGCCGGCGCACTCCGTGCCGCTGCAGATGCTCCGGCACGGCTGGAAGATCATCCCGGTCAACCCGTTCGTGGACGAGGTGTTCGGGGTGAAGACGGTGCCCACGCTGGCCGACCTGCCCGAGCCGGTCGACCTCGTCGACATCTTCCGCCCGGCAGCCGACGCCGTGGACATCGTGCGACAGGCCGCGGCGATCAACGCGCCCGCGGTCTGGCTGCAGACCGGCATCGTGTCGGCGGAGGCCCGGCGGATCGCGACCGAGGCGGGCATGGACTACGTGGAGGACCGCTGCCTGGCGGTGGAACGAGCCGTCGGCAACCTGACGAAGCTGAGCTGACCGGGGCTTGGCCTTCCTGCCCCGTCGCTTGGCGGAGGCGGCGTAGTCTGAGCTTCGGGTCACGTCCGGGCGGTTCTCACCCAGCAGTGCGGGTCACTTCGCCGGGACCGTCGGACCAGCAGCGCAGGCGCCGCCCGGCCGGTGGGCCCAGCAGCGCAGGCGCCGCCCGGCCGGTGGGCCCAGCAGCGCAGGCGCCACCCGGCCGGTGGGACACGCAGCGCAAGCGCGGTTCACCGCGGAGCCCGCTGGACCACCAGCGAGGGCTCGCCGACGGGTCGCCCGACCGGTGACGCGGGTCGCCGCCCGACCGGCATTGCGGATCGCTACCGGGCGACCGATGGCGTCCGGAGAGGGCTGCGGGCGGCTTGACCGGCGTTCCGGCGGCTTCCGGACGGCTCGATCGGGGCGTGACGTGGGACGCCAGGGTCAGACACGCAGGCGCGGGTGCCCCGATCGCGGCTCCGGCTAGTACGGTGCCGGGTGAACTAGGAGGACCTTGAATGACTTACCCGCCGCCCGGTGGCACGCCGGACCCATATCAGCCGCAGCAGCCCTACGGGCAGCAGCCGTCGTACGACCCCAACTCGCCGTACTCGCAGGATCCGTACGCGGCTCCGGCCAGCGGTGCGCCGTCGAGCGGGCAGCCGTACGGGCAGCAGCCGCCGTACGGGGCGCCGTCGAGCGGGCAGCCGTACGGGCAGCAACAGTACGGGCAGCCCGGCTACGGCCAGCCGTACGCGCAGCAGCCGTACGGGCAGATGCCCGCGCCGACCAACACCATGGCGATCCTCAGCCTGGTGTTCGCCTTCGTGTTCGCGCCCGCCGGGATCGTGATGGGGCACGTGGCGAGGAAGCAGATCCGCAACACCGGCGAGTCCGGTGACGGGCTGGCGACGGCGGGGCTCTGGCTCAGCTATATCTTCACCAGCGCGTACCTGCTCTTCTGCGCCGCCTACTTTCTCCTCGTGATCTTCGCGATCGGCTCGAGCAGCACGTCGACGTACTGACGCGGGTACGCCCGGCGGACCACGGTACGCCGGGCCTCACCCCGTACCCGGGCCGCGCCGCGACCTGCGAGCGCGGGCGAATCTGCGCCGCCGGCCCTGCAATCAGCGCCAGCCCGGGCCGTCACCGACAGCCCGGCCCGGGGTAACGCCCGGCCCGACATGGGGCAAGCCCAGCCCGGCGCCCGGCGTGGCGCCCGGCCCGGCGTGGCGCCCGGCCCGGCGTGGCGCCCGGCCCGGCCCGGCGCCCGGCCCGGCGTGGCGCACGACCCGGCGTGGCGCACGACCCGGCGTGGCGCCCGGCCCGGCGTGGCGCACGACCCGGCGGCCCGGACCGGCGGTCAGCGGAACTCGGCCTCGCGGACGCTGTTGCCGCCGTCCACCACCAGCATCTGGCCCGTGATGTACGAGGCCGCCGGCGAGCACAGGAACGCGATCGCCGCCGCCACCTCGTCCGGGGTGCCCGGGCGGCCGATGGGGGTGCCGAGGCCCTGCTTGATCTCCGTCACGGTGGACGCCGCCGTGTAGATGGTGCCCGGGGCCACGCAGTTGACGTTGATGCCGTCCGCCACGAGCTCCATGGCCAGGGCCCGGGTCAGGCCGACCACGCCGGCCTTCGCCGCCGCGTACGCCGCTTCGGTGGGGAGGGCGTTGATCGGGCCCGCGGTCGCGGCGAGGTTGACGATGCGGCCCCAGCCCTGCTCCGACATGCCGCCTACGAAGGCGCGGCTGCACAGGAACGCCGTGCTCAGGTTGCGGTCGATCTCCGCTCGCCATTCGTCGTACGTCAATTGGGCGACCGGGCGGAGGACCTCCGGGCTGGTGCGGCTCGCCAGGCCGGCGTTGTTCACCAGAACCTCGACGTCGCCGAGCTGGTCGGCGATCGCGTCGGCGAGCGCGCCGACCTCGGCCTCGTCGGTCAGGTCCGCGACGAAGCCGGTCACGCCGAGCTCCGTCGCCCGTTCGTGGATGCGGCGGGTGGTGGACACGATCGCCACCCGGGCGCCGAGGTCGCGCAGCCGGCGCGCCGTCGCGTACCCGATGCCGTCCGGGCTGCCCGCGCCCGTGACCAGGGCGACCTTGCCGTCCAGGCGCAGCGTCACCGGGGCCTCCTCCGCTTCCGTGGCGGAGTCCTCGAGCGTCGCCGCGACCGGCTCGGACTCGGCGGCGGTGGTGGCGGACCGGGGCCGGCGTCCGGCCGCGGGACGCGTCGCGTCCCGCCTCGACCGGCTGCCACTCGCGGAACGGGCGTCGAAGACCATGCGGCGATCCTGCCCGCTCCCGCGCACGGGGGCAAACATCGCCCCGCACGTGGCGTACGCCGGATCTGCTCATCCGGCCCGGCATGGACGATTCGCCCGGCGCCTGCCAAGAACGGTCGGCGAACGGGCCGACACGAAGCGCGATCGGTCGCGGCCGGCGACGACGCATCGGGTGATCACCTGACGAGGCTGATGACACAGGCTTCTACCCTGGGGGGAGCGACCCGAGGGCTGGATCACTCGGGCCGCACTCGAGGGGAGGACCTCTCGGGCCGCACTCGAGAGCTGGACCTCTCGGGCCGCACTCGAGGGCGGGACCTCTCGGGCCGCGACTCGAGGGCTGGACGGAGGCATGACGTGACCTACCCACCGACGTCCGGCCCGGACGGCACGTACCCGCCGCCGCCGGACCCGCCCGTGCAGCCCTACCAGCCGCCCGGTCTCGAGCAGCCGGGCCTCCAGCAGCCCGCTCCTCAGCCGTCAGGGCAGCAGCCGCACCCGTCGTACCCGCCGCCTCATGACCCATACCCGCCGGCTCATGACCCGTACGCGGCGGCGCCTGCGCCCGCTCCGTATACGCAGGCGCCGCAGCCGTACGCGCCCGCGCCGCAGCCGTACGCGCCGGCGCCGCAGCCGTACGACTTCGGGTACCCCGGCAGCCCGTACGGGTATTCGCAGGGTCCGCGCCCGACCGAGGGTCTCGCGGTCGCCTCGCTGGTCGTCTCCTGCGCCTCGATCGCCGGGCTCTGCGGCTGGGGGATCGGCGGCTTGCTCGGCATCCTCGGGGCGATCTTCGGGCATGTCGCGCGGCGGCGGATCCGCCGGTCGGGAGCGAACGGGGCCGGGATGGCGCTCGCGGGCATCATCATCGGCTGGATCGTCACGGGCATCGCGGTGATCGGGACGGTGCTGATCGTGATCGCGATCGCCACGGACAACTCGAGCAACACCTTCTGACCCGCGCAGCGCCGGAGACATCCGCACAGCGCCGGAGAGATCCGCAGAGCGCCGGTCGGAGAGATCCGCACAGCGCCGGGTCGAGAGATCCGCGCGGCGCCCACGAGCGGCCGCTCAGCCGGGCGGCTGAGCGGCCGCTCAGCCGCCCGGCTGGGGCGCGGTCGGGAAGCCGTCGCCGGGTCTCGGCGTGACCGGCCCCTCCGCCACGAAGATCAGCGGCGCCCTGCGGCCGTAGTGGCGGGGCAGGTCGTGGCGGGCGCGGGAGACGTCCTGGGTGCCGATCTCGACGCCCGCGCCGTCGTGGCGGGATGCGATCGAGGAGATGCGGACGCCGCGGGCGCGCCATGCTTCGAGGTCGGCGCGGACGCGGTCGTGCCAGGCCGTCAGGTCCTGCAGGCTGTACGGCGCGTCGCGGACGAAGATGCAGGTGTCCTCGGCCGCCTGGCGGATGAAGTCGTCGAACGGTGCGGACGGCACGCGGTAGACGATCGCGCGTACCCGTTGCTGGTCGACCTCGAGGCCCGCGTAGCTGGCGGCGTGCTCGGCGCGGCCGCCCGCGTCGATGCGGTTCATGGCCGCCGCCAGGGCGGCGGGGGTCGCCGGCATGGTGTGGCCGCCCACGGTCACGGTCTCGGGGGTACGCGTGAACTCGCACCCCGCCGTGGTCCAGCCGCCGACGAGGCCGGGCTGCGGCGCCTCGGGGGGTTCGCAGGCCGCGGTCATGAGCACCGCCCCGAGCAGCAGCACTCCGAGCACACATCGACAGCGGCGCATCGCATCCCCCCTCTCTACCGCGCCGGGCGGCAGTTCGCCAAGGTTCAACGACACCCGGAGGGGAAAGGGTCAGGCCTGTTCCGGGTCGGCCGCCTCGGCCAGCGACGCGGTGGCCGGCCGGCCGTTCCACTTCCGCGCACCGCCGAGGATCACCACCGCAACCCCGGCGACCAGCACCGCGAGCCCCGGCAGCGACTCGGCGCGGGGCACCTGCCCCAGCCACAGCCACGCGAGCAGGGCCGCTCCCGGGACCTCCAGCAGGATCAGCACGCTGACCGTCGTGGCGGACACGTGCTGCAGCGCGTAGTTGAACATCGAGTGGCCCAGCAGCTGGGCTCCCACCACCAGCGCGAGGATCGCCGCCCACGTACGGCCGTCGTAGCCGGCGAGGCGGACGCCGCCGATCAGGCACACCGCCAGCAGCACCGCGGCGCACGTCCCGTAGCAGGTCCAGGTGTAGGTCGTCGTGCTCAGCCGGGCGCGGGCCCGTTCCCCGAACGCGGTGTAGACCGCCGCGGCCATGGCGCCGATGAGCGCGAGCACGTCGGCGAGGACCGCCTGCGCCGAGACGCCGACGTCCACCCCGGTGGCCCAGCCGACCCCCGCGACGGCCAGCACGATGCCGATCCAGGCGGTACGCGACGGTGCTGCGCTGCGGCCCCCCACGGCGACGGCGATCAGGCCCTGCCACACCGGCTGGGTGGCGACGAGGGCCGTGGCGGTCGCCACCGAGCCGAGCTGCACGCTGGGCATCCAGGTGGAGAAGTGCAGGGCCAGCGCGAGGCCCGCGAGGACGCAGTACATGCCGTCCTTGCTGAGCAGCGTACGGACCTCCGCCCGGCGGGGGCCGGCGCTGATCGGGGTGAGCGCCGCGAAGGCGAGGCTGTTGCGCCAGAACGCGATGGCCAGGGCCGGAGCCGCGGCGAAGGCGATCAGAGGGGCCGAGGAGGACACCGCCAGGACGGCGACAGTCAAGGCCGCAACCGTGAGCAATCCGGGTGTTGAGCGTGCATTCATCCCTCGGGGTCGCTTTCCGCAGATCGGCACGTCACAGTTTGTCGACCTCGTTTGAGCGGAAAGTGATTCTGTCGTTACGCTCGCCGCCGGTACTCATCGGTCAATGCCCCTGGAGAGTGATTTCTAGATGCCCGCGTACCAAGCGGTGCTGTTCGACTTCTTCGGCACGCTCACCCGGTCCGTCAAGCGCGGGCCGCAGCACGCCGAGATCGCCCGTGCCCTCGGGTGCGATCCCGACGCCGTGCTGAACGTGCTGGACCGCACCTTCCAGGTCCGGGCCCGGGGCCAGTTCGGCTCCGCGGAGGCCACCCTACGATGGGTCACCGAGCAGGCCGGAGGCAGCCCGCGCCCCGCTCAGCTGCGGGCCGCCGTGCCGGCCCGGGTGGACGCGCTGCGCGCCGACACGGAACTGCGCGCGGACGCTGAGAGCGTTCTCACCACGCTCAAGAGCCGCGGCCTGCGCACGGCCCTGATCAGCGACTGCACCCACGAGCTACCGGCCTTCCTGCCGAGCATGCCGATCGCGCCGCTGCTGGACGTCAACGTCTTCTCGGTCGAGGTGGGCCGCTGCAAGCCGGACCCGCTGATCTACCTGGAGGCCTGCTGGCGGCTGCAGGTCGCGCCGGAGGACTGCCTGTACGTGGGCGACGGCGGCAGCCGCGAGCTCACCGGCGCGGCGGCGGTGGGCATGACACCGGTCCGGCTGAACGCCCCGGACCTGGCCGACCACCTCGTGTTCAACCGCGACGACGACTTCGCCGGCCCCAGCGTGTCGTCGCTGTCCGCGGTCGTCGATCTGCTGGACCGCGTCCCGGCGTTGAATTGAGCGGGCACCGGCGGGCTGAGAGGATGGGCCGGTGACGACGGAGCTCGTGGCCGAGGCCATCAAGAAGGCCGCCATCGCCTGGATCAGCGTCGACGGCGGTCCCGCGCTCGGCCTGTGGGTCATGCCCCTGGACGGTTCGCTGGTCGTGGTGAGCGGCCCCGGCGAGCAGCCGGCGCCCGGGCTCGCCGAGGCGCAGTCCGTGCAGGTGCGGCTCCGCGGCGACACCGGCGGTCTCATCGTGCTCACCGACGCGCGGGTGGAGCGCCTCACCCCCGGCAGCGAGGCCTGGGCGGAGGTCGCACCCCAGCTGGCCGGCAAGCGCCTGAACGCCGCCGGCACCACCGAGGAGGTCGTGGCGCGATGGGCGGAGACCGGTTGCGCGGTCGTCCGCCTCACCCCCGCCGAATCCGCGCCGATCGCCGCTCCCGGCCTGCCCGACGGCTCCGGCGCCGCCGCGCCGCGGGAAACCCCGGCGAGGGTCCCGGTCCGTCGCCCGTTCCGTCTTCATCGGGTACGCCGGAAGCGCGGCTGATCACCCGACGAAGGGCGGCACCGAGATCTCGCCCGTCGCGACCGGCACCACGTGGCCGGAGACGGTCGCCGAGGTCGCCTCGCCGCCGGAGGCGGTGACAGTGCACTCGAGCAGCGACGGCCGGTGCATCTCGATCCCCTGGTGCACCGTGTACGCCGAGGTCTCGTCGCCCGGCAGCCATCCGTTCGCCACCAGCCACACGCCCAGCCCCAGCGCCGCCGAGCCCGTGGCCGGGTCCTCCGGCACGGAGACGCCCGGGCAGAAGACGCGGGCCCAGGCCGTACGGGTGTCGGCGTCCCACGCGAAGACGCTGATCTGGGAGACGCCCTCCTTCGCCGCGCGCGCCGCGTCCGCCCATGCGCGGTCCAGGGCCCGGCGCTGCACCGGCAGGAACACGAATTCCAGCCCGCAGCCGGCCGTCGAGGGACGCGCCGAGCCGCCCGCGTAATCGTCGGCGGCGAGCCCGGCCAGCTCCAGCAGGGCCGCCGGCTCCCGCGGGCTCCCGAGCGTGGGAGTACCGCCGGTCAGCGTCGCCGACCCCGCGTCCGTGACCTCGATGGGCAGCAGACCCGCCCCGCACTCCTGCACCACCCGGCCGTGCGCCGCGAGTCCACGGCGTACCGATGTCACCGCCGCGCCGACGCTCGGGTGACCGGCGAACGGCAGTTCCGTCTCCGGGGTGAAGATCCTCGCCCGGTAGGTCGCCTCGATGTCGGTCGGCGGCAGGACGAACACGGTCTCCGAGAGGTTGAACTCCCGGGCCAGGGCCTGCATCTGGTCAGCACCGAGAGCCTCCGCCCCGAAGACCACCGCGAGCGGGTTGCCGGCGAAGGGGCGGTCGGTGAACACGTCCACGATCTCGTACGCCACGGTAGACACAGCTCGACGCTAGCCGACGGCCTAGGCTGGTGCCGTGACCATGGGGACGAGGGTTTATCTGGCGCGGCTCGCCGCTCTGCCGGTGTTCGACCCCAACGGCGACCGCGTCGGGCGGGTCCGCGACGCCGTCGTGCGGCTGCGGACGACCAACCGGCCGCCGCAGGTCGTCGGGCTGGTGGCCGAGATGGCGCTGCGGCGGCGCATCTTCCTGCCCATCGGACGGGTGACCTCGATGGACGCCGAGGCGGTGGTGCTCAGCACCGGCACGCTGAACCTGCGCCGGTTCGAGAAGCGCCCCAACGAGCTGCTCGTGCTCGAGGACCTGCTGGACCGCCGGGTCACCGTCGAGCCCGAGGACCGCAACGGGCCGGGGCAGAGCGGCACGGTCGTCGACCTCGCCATGGAGCTCAACCGCAACAACGAGTGGCTGATCACCCGGGTCGCCGTGCGGGAGCACACCGGCCGCCTCACCCGGCGCGGGCACACGTACCAGGTCGAGTACGACCGGGTCCGCGGGCTCGTCGGGCCGACCGACACCCAGGGCAGCGCCAACCTGGTCGCGCTGCTCGAGCAGATGCGCCCCGCCGACATGGCGAACGCCCTGCAGGATCTGCCGGACGCGCGGCGCAACGAGGTCGCCGCCGCGCTGAGCGACCGTACGCTCGCCGACGTGCTCGAGGAGCTGCCCGAGCACGACCAGGTGGAGATCCTCGTCCGGCTCGACCGGGAACGAGCCGCGGACGTGCTCGAGCGGATGGACCCGGACGACGCCGCCGACCTGCTGGCCGAGCTGCCCAAGGCGGAGCAGACCATCCTGCTGGACCTGATGGAGCCCGAGGAGGCCGCCCCCGTCCGGCAGCTGATGAGCTACACCCCGGGTACGGCCGGATCGGTGATGACGTCCGAGCCGGTGATCCTGACGCCGGACGCCACGGTCGCCGAGGCGCTGGCCCGCATCCGGGAGCCGGAGCTCTCCCCGGTCGTGGCCGCGCAGGTGTTCGTGGCCCGGGCGCCCTCGGCGACGCCCAGCGGGAAGTATCTCGGCATGGTGCACTTCCAGCGGCTCCTGCGCGAGCCACCGTCGGCGATCCTCGGCGGCCTCATCGAGACCGACATCCACCCGCTGCAACCCGAGACGAATCTCACAGAGATCACCCGGCGGATGGCGACGTACGACATGGTGGCGATGCCGGTGGTGGACAGCTCGTTCCGGCTGGTCGGGGCCGTCACGGTCGACGACGTGCTCGACCACGCCCTGCCACGCGACTGGCGTGACCGCGACGTCCAGGACATCGAGCCCGCCGGCCTGCTGCCCGGGGTCGAGCGATGACGGACCTGCGCAGCAAGCGGATCGAACGGCTCGACCAGCCCGTCGAGCCCGGCCGCGTCCGGCTGCCCCGGTTCGACCCGGAGGCCTTCGGCCAGTGGTCGGAGAACATCGCCCGCTACATGGGTACGGCCAAGTTCATCGTCTACATGACCGTGGTCATCGCGGCCTGGTTCGCGTGGAACACGCTGGCGCCCGAGAACCTGCGCTTCGACCCGTACACGTTCACGTTCCTGACCTTGATCCTGTCCCTGCAGGCGTCGTACGCCGCGCCGCTGATCCTGCTCGCGCAGAACCGGCAGGCCGACCGCGACCGCCTCGCCATGGAGGAGGACCGCCGGCGGGCCGCCATGCAGAAGGCCGACACGGAATACCTGGCCCGCGAGATCGCCGCCCTGCGCATCGCTCTCGGCGAGGTCGCGACCCGCGACTTCCTGCGCTCGGAGCTGAGCCGGCTGGCCGACGAACTGGACGAGGCGGCACACCGGCGGCAGAAGCTGGAACGCAAGGAGTGGGAAGAAGAGCACTCCTGACACAGACGTAAGCTTGTCGACATGTCCGCACCCGCCCCCGCCATCGAGGAAGCCGTCCAGGCGGCCCTCGCCACGGTCGACGACCCCGAGATCCGCCGGCCGATCACCGAGCTCGGCATGGTCAAGGGCTTCACCGTCGCCGGCAGCAAGGTCACCGTCGAGCTGCTGCTGACGGTCGCCGGCTGCCCGCTGCGGGACAAGCTGAACACCGACATCACCGCCGCCGTGACGAAGATCCCCGGCATCGACTCGGTGGAGATCGACTTCGGCGTGATGACCGAGGAGCAGCGCAAGGCCCTGCAGGCCACGCTGCGCGGCGGCGGCCAGAGCGCCGAGCCGGTCATCCCGTTCGCGCAGCCGGGCTCCAAGACCCGGGTGTACGCGGTGGCCAGCGGCAAGGGCGGCGTCGGCAAGTCCAGCGTCACGGTGAACCTCGCCGCGGCCCTGGCGAAGCGCGGCCTGTCGGTCGGCGTCATCGACGCGGACATCTACGGCCACTCGGTGCCCCGCATGCTCGGCGCCGACGGACGCCCCACCCGCGTCGAAGACATGATCATGCCGCCGCAGTCGCACGGCGTGAAGGTCATCTCGATCGGCATGTTCACCGCGGGCAACGCGGCCGTCGTCTGGCGCGGCCCGATGCTGCACCGCGCGCTGCAGCAGTTCCTCGCCGACGTCTTCTGGGGCGACCTGGACGTGCTCCTGCTCGACCTGCCCCCGGGCACCGGCGATGTGGCGATCTCCCTCGCCCAGCTCCTGCCGAACGCCGAGATCCTGGTCGTCACCACCCCGCAGGCCGCGGCCGCCGAGGTGGCCGAGCGGGCCGGCGCGATCGCCATGCAGACCCACCAGCGCCTCATCGGCGTCGTGGAGAACATGTCCTGGCTTGAGCTGCCCGACGGCACCCGCATGGAGGTCTTCGGCGCCGGCGGCGGCCAGACGGTCGCCGACTCCCTCACCAAGACCGTCGGCGCCTCGGTGCCGCTGCTGGGCCAGATCCCCCTCGACACCCGCGTCCGCGAAGCCGGCGACGCGGGCACCCCGATCGTCCTCGCCGACCCTTCGGCTCCTGCTGCGGCGGCCCTCTCCGCGGTGGCGGACCGTCTCGCCGTCCGTCGCGAGTCCCTCGTCGGCAAGCCCTTGGGGTTGATGGTCAACGCTCGGCGCTGATTGCGCTGGGGGCGTTTTTGGCGGGGATCACCTCACTCCGGGCGGTCAGGCTTGATCCCTGCGTGAGGCGATCCCCGCCAAAAACGCCGTCGTGGTTCCGGTGGGCGATTGACCGGCGGCTTTTCAGCTTCGCAGCGCGCGTGGCACAGAAGAGTTACGTGGCAGCCTGACCGCCCGGAGTGGGCCAATTCCGCCCCAGAAGCGCCCGGGCTACGTCGCGTCGATGTCGAAGGACGCGGAGGCGGGCTTCGGCGCAGGCGCAGAGGTGGGTGCGGAGGGGGACTTGATGTCTGCGGCGGCGGCTACCTCGTTGAGGTCGGATTTGACGCCGTTGAGGTCGGATTTGACGTCCTCGAAGAGGCCTTGGAGGGGCTTGCGGATCGCCGCCTCGTCCTCCTCGCTCAGCAGGTGTTTGCGGATGAACGCCTTGGGATGCAGGTCCTGCAGCTGGATGTCCGTGCCGAGCTCGCGGCTCAGGTCGCTGGTCGCGTTCTGGGCCATGGCGCGCAGCCCGCGGAGCATGCGCAGGCCGTCGCCGATGACCTTGGGCAGGCGTTCGCCGAAGATGAGCAGCGCGAGCATCAGCAGCGCGCCTATCTCCCACCAGTTCAGGTTCTCGAACATGGCGGCCTCCCCTGCCCGTGAGGGCCTCTCACTTCGCGTCGGCTGCCAAGGTTACTGACGCCGTCTGTGTGCCGGTGCCCCGGCGGTACTCCACCGAGACGGTGGCACCCGGGGCGTACTTGCGGACCAGGGCGATCAGGTCGGTGCCGTCCTCGAGGACGTGCCCGTCGATCTTCGTGACCACGTCGCCGGATTTCAAGCCCGCGGCCGCCGCCGGGCCCGCCGGCTGAACCGCGCGCAGCCGCGCCCCGGTGGAGCCGCTGGAGCCCGTGGAGCCGCCGGCGGAGACCTCCGCGCCGATCACCGTACGCCGGGCCTTGCCGGTGTCGATGATGTCCTCGGCGATGCGCCGGGCCTGGTTGATCGGGATGGCGAAGGCCAGGCCGATGTTGCCGGCCTCGGTCTCGCTGCCGCCCACCGAGCGGATCACCGAGTTCACGCCCACGACCCGGCCGGCGGCGTCGACGAGCGGGCCGCCGGAGTTGCCCTGGTTGACGGCGGCGTCGGTCTGGATGGCCGCGTAGTAGCGGGTCGTGCCGCCCGGGTCGCCGGCCTGGATGGTCCGGTCGAGCGCGCTGACGATGCCCTGGGTGACCGTGTTGACGAGGGCCAGCGGCGAGCCGAACGCGAGCACCGGGTCACCGACCGCGATCGAGTCGGAGTTGCCGAACTGGACGGCGGGCAGATTGCTCTTGGAGACCTTGATCACTGCGATGTCCGACTCGGGGTCGCGCCCCACCAGGGTCGCGGGCGCCGTGGAGCCGTCGCTGAACGACACCGACATCGTCTTGCCCGCGCCTTCGACGACATGGTCGTTGGTGATGACGTAACCGTCCGCGGACGCCACGAAGCCGGAACCGATCGCACCCGTGACCCGCACCGTGACGACGCTGGGCAGGACCTGCTTGGCGACCCCGCCGAACGACTCGGGGGCACGCTGGGCGGCGCTAGGGGCCGCCAGGGGTGCGCCGCCGAGCTGGGTACCGCCGCCGCCGACGCCGCTGCGGGTCGCGAACACGTACCCGAGGGTGCCGCCCAGCCCGCCCGCGAGCAGAGCCGTGAGCAGGCAGATCATCAGGATCGGCGTGAGCGAGCGGCGGGGCGCGTCGGGGTCGGCGACCGGCTCGGGCGCGGGCCCGGTGCTGACCGGCGCGCTCGGCACGACCACGGCGGACGGCGCGTACGGGTCGCGCCACGGGTCGGCCAGCGCATCGGACCACCAGGGCGAGCCACCCGACGCCGGAGGCCCCGCCGGTGGTGGCTGAGGCCGGCGCCAGTTCCAGCCGTCGGTCACGTGGGTGCCTCCACTCGTCGTCCTCGGAGCCCGAGGGCTCCCGCCCTCCAGGATGACACGGATCGGTGGCGGTCATCCGCTCTGTGCGGTCCCCTGCGGGTCTCATCGCCGCTTTCCGCCACCGAAGTCCCGGTGCGCGAAGGGAGTGCATCGCTCTACGCTCATACCCGATGTGCACCGGTTGTCTTCCGCGCATCCCACACGGAGGTTCGTCATCGTCACCGCAGCCCGCCAGCTCGGCACTCCCAGCGCGCAGTCGATGCAGTTCGCGGAGGCGTACGCCGCCGAGGACATCGTGCTGCAGACCGCCCGCAGCCTCGCCCGTGAGGTGGGGCTCTCCTGCGTGACCCCGGGCGCGGGGTCCGTGCTCAGCCTGCTGGCTGCCGCGGGCAGCGCCAAGGCGGTCGTCGAGATCGGCACGGGTACGGGGGTCAGCGGCGTCTGGCTGCTGCGCGGCATGCGGCCCGACGGCGTGCTCACCACGATCGACGTCGAGAACGAGCATCAGCGCATCGCCCGCCGCATCTTCCAGGAGGCCGGCTTCGCGGCTTCCCGCACTCGCATCATCACCGGCCGGGCCCTCGACGTCCTGCCCCGGCTCGCCGACGGCGTCTACGACCTGGTCTTCGTCGACGCGGACGCCACCGAGTTCGGGGCGTGCGCCGAGGCGGCGCTGCGGCTGCTGCGCCCGGGCGGCGTCCTGGTGGTGAACGGCGCGCTGGCCGGTGGCCGGATCAGCGACCCGTCGGCCCGCGACGCCGACACGATCACGATCCGCGAGACCGTGAAGGCGGTCCGGGAGTCCGAGGAGTGGATCCCGGCCCTGATCCCGGCGGGCGCCGGCGTCCTCGCCGCCGTCAAGCGGTGAGGTAGCGCAGCAGCGTACGGACGCCCCAGCCGGTGGCGCCCTGCGTGAGGTCGTCCTCGTGCTTCTCGGCCCAGCTGGGTGCCGACATGTCGAGATGCGCCCAGCTGCCGACCTTGTCGCCGAGGAACTCGCGCAGGAACAGGGCAGCCACCACCGAGCCGGCACCGCGCGTGGGTGAACTGTGCCGGTCGGCGATGTCGCTGTGCAGGTATTCCACGTAGTCGTCCGGCAGCGGCAGCCGCCACATCCGCTCTCCCGCGGCCCGCCCGGCGGACTCCAGGGCGGCGGCGAGGTCGTCGTCGTGGCTGTAGAGCGCCGCGGTGCGCTTGCCGAGAGCGACCGAGTTGGCGCCGGTCAGCGTGGCCAGGTCGAGCACCACGTCGGGGCTCAGCCGGGCGACGGCGTACCCGAGGGCGTCGGCGAGGACGAGCCGGCCCTCCGCGTCGGAGTTGGTGGTCTCGGTCGTGCTGCCGTCCCACTGGGTGATCACGTCACCCGGCCGGTACGCCGAGCCGCTCACCGCGTTCTCCGCGAGCGGCACGAGCGCGGTGACGCGTACGGGAAGACCCAGGTCCGCCGCCGCCAGCGTGGCGGCGACGACGGCCGCCGCACCACCCATGTCCTTCTTCATGAGCTTCATGCCGTCGCGGTTCTTGATCGAGAGGCCGCCGGTGTCGAACGTGATGCCCTTGCCGACCAGGACGACGTGCCGGGTCGCGCCCTCGGGCTGCCAGGAGAGCTCCACCAGCCGGGGCGGGGTCGCGGAGCCACCGCCGACGGCCAGCAGGCCACCGAAGCCCTCGGCCCGCAGCTGCTCCGGCTCGCGCACGGTCACGGTGAGTCCCGGGCGTGTCGCCGCCTCGCCCACGATCTGTCCGGCGAACCAGGCCGGGTTCTTGACCGAGGACGGCATGTTGGTCAGGTCGCGCGCGAGCCAGGTCGCCGCGGCGGTCACCCGGGCGGTCGCCAGGCTCCCGGCGTACGCGTCAGGGGTTGAGGTCTGCAGCGTGACCTCGACGGACCGGGGGCTGTCGACGGCATCGCGGAACCGGTAGGCCGCGAACCAGATGCCTTCCGCCAGGCCGCGCACCGCCTCAGGCGCGACTCCCTCGGGCAGCACGACGTGCAGCGCCTCGCCGGCCGGCACGGAACGGATCGCGGCGCAACCGGCCGCGCGCCACCCGGCTTCGTCGCCGGCGCCGACCCCGGCGATCACCACCTTCGCCGGGGTACGCAGGGGACGCGGCATCACCTGCGCGGCGCCCGCGCGTCCCGGGTCCTCGGCCGTGCGGTGCAGCTCGGCGGTCTCGTCGTCCCCGCCCGCCAGAACGCCGGACGCGTCCGCGGCGAGCACGCAGGTTCCGGGCTGCGGCGTGGTGACCAGGCGAATCGCGAACACCGAAGGATGACCCTTTCGCGAAGACATGGAAAGCCCGCCGGTACGGCGGTACCGTACCGGCGGGCCACGTGAAACGTCAGCCGGCGATCGCCTTCAACGCGTCACCCAGCGCGTTGGCCTCGTCCGGAGTCATCTCAACGACGAGACGGCCACCACCTTCCAGCGGGACGCGCATGACGATGCCGCGCCCTTCCTTGGTGACCTCCAGCGGACCATCGCCCGTCCGCGGCTTCATCGCCGCCATCTTGTCTCCCCTCAGACCTACATCAGGGACGGTGGGTTGCCCCACAGCCAATTCATCACGCCCTGTGCTCAGCCCCACAGTGCGCCGTACTCGTTGCCGACCGCCGGGATCGCGCCCGCTGGACCGACCCGAGACCGCAGCGTTGCGGGCCTCGCCACAAGGTCACGCGACGGGGCCCACCGTGCCGATCAAACATTTTCCCTGATGAACACCGGCGAACCCAAACCCAGCCCGGGCTGATGTGACAGCGTCTAGCATATCGTCTTTCGGGCTGTCACAATGTGCGGTCATGCAGGCGCGGTCGGCACTCTTCGACCTCTACGGCGACTACCTGCGCCCCCGCGGCGGCCGGGCGCCGGTCGCAGCCCTCGTCAAACTGCTCGCACCACTCGGCATAGCCGCTCCCGCGGTGCGGACCGCCGTCTCCCGCATGGTGCGGCAAGGTTGGCTGCATCCCCTGCGATTGGGCTCCGGACCAGGCTATCTACTGACCCCGAAGGCCGCCCGGAGGCTCGACGAGGCGTCCGCGCGGATCTACCGGACCGGCCGGTCCGGCTGGGACGGCCGCTTCGACCTGGTCCTGCTGAGCGCGCCGCTCGCGCGCCGCGACGCCCAGCGCCTGGCGTTCCTCGGGTACGGCATGCTCGACGACCGCTCCTGGGTCGCGCCCCGGGCCGCGGACGAGATCGACGCGGTGCTGGCCGGGGCCGGGGTCGCGTACGAGCGGTTCAGCGCCGCCCACGCCGCCGGCTCCCCCGGGGCGGCCCACGTGGTGGGACGGGCGTGGAACCTCGAGGAGATCGGGACGGCGTACGAGGAGTTCGTGGCCGCCCAGCGCCCGGCCGTCACCGCGATCACCGCGCGCAGCTCGGACGAGGACGCGTACGCCGCCCGCTTCCACCTCGTCCACGCGTGGCGCACGTTCCTCTTCCGCGACCCGCAGCTGCCGGCGTCGCTGCTGCCGCCCCGCTGGCCCGGGATCGGGGCGGCCTCCTTCTTCGACAAGCACGCGGCCCGGTTGCGCCCCGCGGCAGACCGCTTCGTGGAGCGCTGCCTCGCATCCGCCTCCCGCAATGGCCGTGTGGGATTCTCTGACGCATGACTGACTCGCTGCTCGTCGATCGCACCGATGCGGTCGTCACCCTCACCCTCAACCGCCCCGACGCCATGAACGCCCTCGACGTGGATCTCAAGGAGGCGCTGCGGGACACGCTCGCCGAGATCGAGGGGGACCGTTCGGTGCGAGCCGTGGTGCTCGCCGGGGCGGGCAAGGCGTTCTGTGTCGGTCAGGACCTGCGCGAGCACGCGGGCATCCTCGAGCGCGGCTCGACCGACCTGGACACGGTCCGGGCCCACTACAACCCGATCGCGCAGCGGCTGGCGAGCCTGCCCAAGCCGGTGGTCGCGGCCGTACGGGGCACCGCGGCCGGCGCGGGCGCTTCGCTCGCGCTGCTCGCCGACTTCCGTATCGGCGGCCCGAAGACGACGTTCCTCATGGCCTTCGCCAACGTCGGCCTCGCCGGCGACTCGGGCGTGTCCTGGTCGCTGCCGCACATCGTCGGCCGCGCCCGCGCCTTGGAGCTGCTCCTGCTTGCCGAGCCGGTCCGAGCCCAGCAGTGCTACGAGTACGGCCTGCTCACCCAGCTGCTCGAGGACGACGAGCAGGTTCTGCCGACCGCCCAGGAGTTCGCCGCCCGCCTCGCCGCCGGCCCGACAGTGGCGTACGCGGCGATCAAGCGCGAGCTCTCCATCGGCACGGCGGGCTCGCTCTCGGACGCGCTCGCGGCGGAGGCCCAGGCGCAGGCGATCTGCGGGGCGACCAGCGACCACAAGAACGCGGTGACGTCCTTCGTCGGCAAGCAGAAGCCGGTGTTCGAGGGCCGCTGAACCGCCCGCCACCTCCCTGATTCGACCGTTCTCGCGCTGACGGTATGAGTGTTTCGGGATAGCGACATATATGTCGATGGATGCATAGGCTCTGCCCAATCGTGAAGGAGCGCCCCACCGGGCGCCCCTTCGCTCACCTTCGGGGCCGGCCACCGGCCGGTCCCGGACCGGTTTGGTTGGGGAGGTCCGGATGGCAAGGTGGCGCAGGATGATGGGCGGGCTCGCGGCCGCACTCACGGTGGCCGCGATGGGCACCGTGATGCAGACGTCGCCCGCGGCGGCTGCCGACGACGGTCCGCAGAAGGTGGTCGGCGGCAGCCGGGCCGCCCAGGGCGATTTCCCGTTCATGGTGCGCCTCTCGATGGGCTGCGGCGGCGCGCTGTACAGCCCCACGCTGGTGCTGACCGCGGCGCACTGCGTCGGCCGCACGGGCACCAACACGTCGATCACCGCGACGCTCGGCGTCGTGGACCTCAACTCGAGCAGCAAGATCACCCGTAGGTCCAACTACGTGTACCGGGCGCCCGGCTACAACGGCAACGGCAAGGACTGGGCGCTGATCCGCCTCTCCAGCCCGGTCACCGGCCTGGCCACCCTGCCCATCGCGACGACGACGACCTACGACACGGGCACGTTCACGGTCGCCGGCTGGGGTGCGACCCGTGAGGGCGGCGCTCAGCAGCGCTACCTGATGACGGCGACGGTCCCGTTCGTCAGCGACTCGACCTGCAACTCCAGCAGCATGTACGCGGGCCAGATCATCCCCACCGACGAGATCTGCGCCGGCTACACGCAGGGCGGCGTGGACACCTGCCAGGGCGACTCCGGCGGCCCCATGTTCCGCCGCGACGCCGCCAACGCCTGGATCCAGGTCGGCATCGTGAGCTGGGGCGACGGGTGCGCCCGGCCGAACAAGCCCGGCGTCTACACCCAGGTGAGCTACTTCTCCTCCGCCATCGCCTCCGCGGCCTCGAGCCTGGGCGGCTGATCCCCGGCAGACGACAACGGGCCTCGGAGCGGTGCTCCGGGGCCCGTACGTCGCCGGCGGCCGGTCAGTCGTCCTCGTCCTCTTCCGGGTCCTGGTTGGCTTCCTCGCCCAGCACGAACGCCTGCATCGCCAGCTCGTCCCCGGAAGGCGAGACGAAGGTGGGCAGCTCCGCCGGTCCCAGCTCCACCACGTACGACCAGAACTGGCGTACGGCCTCGGCCGGGGTGGCCGCCTCGATCGGCAGGTCCAGGCTGACCAGCCACGTCTGCTTGTCGCGGTCGCCGCCCAGCTTGGCGGCGAGCCCGCGGAACACGTCGGCGTCCACGGCCACGACGGGCGCGTCGAGCGTGAGCTCCTCGACCGCCACGGGCGCGTCGAACGACCGCCGCGTGTACGCCACCTCGACCTCGGGCACCCCGTGCGCCCCCCGCCGCCGCGACTCCTGCTCCGCCACGACACCGAGCGCGACCAGGTGCGGAGTGTCCTCCTCCGTCACCAGCAACACCTCGTCACCCGCCGCGGGTGCGACGCCGGCCGAGCCGGCCACCGTCAGGGTGTCGTGGTGGAACAACCGCTCGGTCGCCCACCGGTCCGCAGGAATGACCACCGCCCATTGAGCCATGCGCCTATGACATCACGCTGGCCCCGGAGCCCGGCCGCTGGGTGAGAGCGGCGGCGGGCGTCACGTCACCCTGCGGGAGGGCGGACGCGGCATCCCGGCAGGTCGCCGAGGGCGACACGGCGGGGCCGGGTGAGCCGCGGGAGGGGCACTGCGGTCCGTCAGGGGGTCGCGGGCGGAACGTGGCAGCCCGCCACGTGGTCGTCCACCATGCCTGTCGCCTGCATGAGCGCGTAAGCGGTGGTCGGGCCGACGAACTTGAAGCCGCGTTTCTTCAGGTCCTTCGCCATCGTCTTGGACTCCGGCGTCGTGGCCGGCACGTCCTGCCTCGTGGCGGGCCGGGGCCGGGGCGCCGGCGCGTACGACCAGAGCAGGTCGGAGAGGCCGGTGGGCAGGCCGGCCGCGACGCGGGCGTTGTGCAGGGCGGCGTCGACCTTCATGCGGTTGCGGACGATGCCCTGGTCGGTCATGAGCCGGTCGGCGTCCTTGTCGTCGAACGCCGCGACCGCCTCGATGGAGAAGCCCGCGAAAGCCTGCCGGAACGCGGGGCGTTTGCGCAGGATGGTGATCCAGGACAGGCCCGACTGGAACGCCTCGAGGCACATGCGCTCGAAGAGGGCGTCGTCGCCGCGCAGCGGACGTCCCCACTCCGTGTCGTGGTATGCCACGTAATCGGGGGTGCTGCCGCCCCAGAAGCAGCGGGCGCGGCCGTCCTCGCCGATCACCAGGCCCCGGCTCAGGGCGTCCTCCGGGGCGAGGCCGGGCGTGGGTGCGCCGAACGGCGAGATGTCATCCGTCATGGCGACACCCTAGGAGCAGCCACCGACAAAAAGCCTCAGGGCAGCTTGCCCTCCTCGACCAGCCGCCCGAACTTCTTCAGCGCGCCCTTGAAGCCGAGCTTGGAGCCGGGCCACAGCACCGGCCACGCCAGCTTCCCCGCCGGGCCGCCGGGCAGGTGGAACCACTCGTGCATGACCACCTGCGTACGGTCGCCGCCCATGGCCGTGCAGCGCATCGACCCCGGGCCGCGCAGCACCGTGCCGCAGTGCACGACGCGCAGCTCGTACGGCGCGTCCACGCGGACCACGCGCAGCTCGTCACGGAGCGCGGCCGGGCCGATCGCCGTGATCGCCTCGATCAGGCTGCCCTCGCCGCCGTCACCCTCCACCACGCGCACCTTGGTGAAGGGGATCCACTCGCTCTGTTTCTCCCAGTTCAGGAACGCGGCGAAGACCCGCGGCGCCGGGGCGTCGACGATGACCGTGGCGGTGACCTCGCCCGTGCCCGGTCGCGCGGCGTCGCCGAGACCGCCGACCCGCTCCGTCTCGCTCATCGGCGGTCGGCCGCCTTCTCCTCCGCCACGGCCTCGGCGGCCTCCACCGACGACGCAGCCGGCGAAGCGGCGGGTGAAGCAGCGGCCGAGCCGGCCGGTGCCGAACCGGCCGGTGCCGAGCCCGCCGACGCCACCGTCGAGTCCGCCGATGCTGCGGAGCCCGCCGACGCGGCCGGGCCGGACGATGACGCAGCAGTCGATCCCGCCGGCGACGCAGCAGGGGCGTCAGCCGATGCCTCGGGCGCCGGGTCGGGCTCCGGGTGCGACGAGATGACGTCGGGCGCCGGGCCGGCGGGCGGCGAGGCGGCCGGGGGCGGGGCCACCGCGGCTTCCCGCGCGCGGCGCAGCACGTCGGCGTCGGCCGTACGGCCCTCGCGCAGCGCCGTGACCTCTGCCTCCAGCACGCCGATCAGCTCGGTCTTGTAGCCGATGTCGTACGCCGCCCGCTGCAGCGCCTGGTCGACCTGGGCCATCCGGTAGCCGCGGAACGCCATGTCGAAGCGGGTCCGCACCACGTCGTCCTCCGCCAGCGGCCGGTCACTGGGCAGCGGCAACGCCTTGCCGTCGGGCTCGACCGGCGTCAGACCGGGGTCCCCGCCGCTCATCATGACGGTCACGCCGAAGACGATGGCCGCGACCACGAGCGCCACGACGACGAAGAGGAGAAGCTGACCCATGGGCACGATCGTGGCACGAGCGGTGCGGCGTGGCGAGCCCGCCACCCCCCGAGGGGGTCACGTCCAGGTGAGGATCTTCTTGCGCCACGCGTACAGGATGCCGAGCGCGAGCACCGCGACGAAGATGCCCATCTCCGCGACGGTCACCGCGCCGAAGCCCGGGCGGTCGAAGACGACCGCCCAGGGGAAGAGGAAGACCGCCTCGACGGCGAAGAGCACATAGAGGTACGCGTACACGTAATAGCGGATCTGTGCCTGGGCCCAGTCGCCGCCGACCGGGTCGATGCCGCTCTCGTACGCGATGCGCTTGCCGGCGGGCTCGGCCGGGTTGGCGGGCCTGAGCAGCCGGTTCGCCCCGAACGCGCCGACGAAGACGAGCACGCCGGCCGCCAGCACGAGCCCCAGCGTCGCGTACGTACCCAGATACCCGTCCACGCGCGGAGTCTAGCGAGTCACCAGGTGGACTCGATTGGCTGAGGGAAGGCTTGCCTGGCTAATGTGTTCGATCGGACAGTCTGCGGCAACCACTGGTAAGGGGCGGCGACGTAGGCTGGAAATGACGAATGCGGGCCGGCTCATCGACGTGCGTACCCGCGCAGGCCGGCACCCTCAGGAGGTTGGAACGTGGCCGCTCCCGCGAAGCGTGTCGAGCAGCTCGATCGCGTGGTCATCCGGTTCGCCGGCGACTCCGGTGATGGTATGCAGCTCACCGGTGACCGGTTCACGTCGGAGACCGCTCAGCTCGGCAACGACATCTCGACGCTACCCAACTTCCCCGCGGAGATCCGCGCGCCGGCAGGCACCCTGCCGGGCGTGTCGAGCTTCCAGGTGCACTTCGCCGACTACGACATCCTCACGCCGGGCGACGCGCCGAACGTGCTCGTGGCGATGAACCCGGCCGCGCTGAAGGCCAACCTCGCCGACCTGCCGGCCGGCGCGGACATCATCGTCAACACCGACGAGTTCACCAAGCGCAACCTCGCCAAGGTGGGGTACGCGGTGAGCCCGCTCGAGGACGGTTCGCTGTCCGAGTGGTCGGTGCACCCGGTGGCGCTGACATCGATGACGGTGGCGGCACTGGCCGACTCGGGCCTGTCGAAGAAGGACGCCGAGCGGGCCAAGAACATGTTCGCCCTCGGCCTGCTGAGCTGGATGTATTCGCGGCCGTACGCGTCGACGCTGCGGTTCCTCGAGCGCAAGTTCGCCAAGCGCCCCGAGCTGGTCGCCGCGAACAAGACGGCCTTCCAGGCGGGCTGGAACTACGGCGAGACCACCGAGTCCTTCTCGGTGCGCTACGAGGTGAAGCCGGCCAAGATGCTGCCGGGCACCTACCGCAACATCACCGGCAACGCGGCGCTCGCGCTGGGCCTGGTGGCGGCCGGCGTGCGCGCGAAGCTGCCGGTGTTCCTGGGTGCGTACCCGATCACCCCGGCGTCGGACATCCTGCACGAGCTGAGCAAGCACAAGAAGTTCGGCATCACCACCATGCAGGCCGAGGACGAGATCGCCGCGGTCGGCGCGGCCCTCGGCGCCTCGTACGGCGGCGCGCTCGGCGTCACCACGACCTCGGGCCCCGGCGTGGCGCTCAAGGGCGAGACGATCTCGCTGGCCATCGCGCTGGAGCTGCCGCTGGTCATCGTCGACGTGCAGCGCGCCGGGCCGTCGACGGGCATGCCGACCAAGACCGAGCAGGCCGACCTCAACATGGCGCTGTACGGCCGCCACGGCGAGGCGCCGCTCGCGGTGATCGCGCCGAAGTCGCCGTCGGACTGCTTCCACGCGGCCATCGAGGCGGCGCGGATCGCGCTGACCTACCGCACGCCGGTGATCCTGCTCTCGGACAACTACGTGGCCAACGGCTCCGAGCCGTGGCTGCTGCCCGAGGTCTCCGAGCTGCCGGACCTGCAGGTGCCGTTCGCCACCGAGCCGAACACCGAGGACGGGCGCTTCCTGCCGTACCTGAGGGATCCGGAGACCATGGCCCGGCCGTGGGCGATCCCCGGCACGCCGGGCCTGGAGCACCGCATCGGCGGCCTGGAGAAGGCCGACAAGACCGGTGACATCTCCTACGATCCGGCCAACCACGACTTCATGGTCCGCACCCGCGCGGCGCGGATCGAGAACATCCCCGTCCCCGACGTCGAGGTCGAGGACCCGGACGAGAACGCCCGCGTGCTGGTGCTGGGCTGGGGTTCCACGTACGGGCCGATCGGCGCCGCGTGCCGGGCCCTGCGTCAGCGCGGCCTGCCGGTGGCTCAGGCGCACCTGCGGCACCTGGCGCCGCTGCCGGCGAATCTCGGCGAGGTGCTGAAGGCGTACGACAAGGTCGTGATCCCGGAGATGAACCTGGGCCAGCTGGCCCACGTCGTCCGGGCCCGCTACCTGGTCGACGCGGTCCCCTTCAACCAGGTCAGCGGCCTGCCGTTCACGGCCGCGGCGCTGGAGAACATGCTCGAGGACGTGGTCAAGAATGGCTAACCCCACCGTGGAGCTGAAGCTCACCGCGAAGGACTTCAAGTCCGACCAGGAGGTCCGCTGGTGCCCGGGCTGCGGTGACTACGCGATCCTGGCCGCCGTGCAGGGCTTCATGCCGGAGCTCGGCATCCCGCGGGAGAACATCGTCTTCGTCTCCGGCATCGGGTGCTCGTCGCGCTTCCCGTACTACATGAACACGTACGGCATGCACTCGATCCACGGCCGCGCCCCGGCGATCGCGACCGGGCTGTCCGCCTCACGCCCGGACCTGTCGGTGTGGGTGGTGACCGGTGACGGTGACGCGCTGTCGATCGGCGGCAACCACCTGATCCACGCGTTGCGCCGCAACGTCAACCTGAAGATCCTGCTGTTCAACAACCGGATCTACGGGCTGACCAAGGGCCAGTACTCGCCGACGTCCGAGCTCGGCAAGATCACCAAGTCGACGCCGGTGGGCTCCAACGACGCCCCGTTCAACCCGCTGTCCCTGGCGCTGGGCGCGGAGGCGACGTTCGTGGCCCGCACGATCGACTCGGACCGCAAGCACCTGCAGTCGGTGCTCCGCGCGGCGGCCGAGCACGAGGGCTCGGCGTTCGTGGAGATCTACCAGAACTGCAACATCTTCAACGACGGCGCGTTCGAGCTCATCAAGGACCCGGGCACTCGCGACGAGCACCTGATCCGCCTCGAGCAGGACCAGCCGATCACCTTCGGCGGCGACAACCGCTACTCGGTCGTGCACCCCGAGGGCAGCTTCGGCCTGCAGGTGCAGGAGGGCGGCACGCCGCTCGTGCACGACGCGACGGTCGACGACCCGGCGTACGCGTTCGCGCTGTCCCGCCTGTCGGGCTCGGATCTGAACACGACCCCGATCGGCGTCTTCCGCAACGTCAAGCGCCCCACCTACGACAACCTGGTGCAGAAGCAGCTCCAGGACGCGCAGGCCACGGCGACGGGCACCAAGGAAGAGATGCTGGGCGACCTGCTCAACGCCGGCGACACCTGGACCATCCTCTAGCCGCGACGACGGCCGTCCGCCCGGACGGCCGTCAGACGGTCGCCGGGATGCTCTTCTCCTCGTCGCGGATGTAGATGAGCATGTCGCCGGTCTCGATGGTCTCCGCCTGCTCCCCGCCCAGCGGCACCACCTTGCCGCGCCGGATCAGCGCGACCACCAGCGTCTGGAGCTCGCGGGGGTTCTGACCCACCTCGGCCCGCTCGGCCGAGCGCATCGCCAGCGCCATGCCCTGGCCCGGGGTGAGCAGGTCCTCCACCACGTCGATCAGCGGCGGCGTGGTCGTGGTCAGGCCGAGCAGCCGGCCCGCGGTGGACGACGAGACGATCACGTGGTGGGCGCCGCTCTGCTTGAGCAGCGCCGCGTTCTCCTGTTCGCGGACGGCGGCGATGATGCGGACCTGGCCGGCGGTCAGCTGCCGTACGGTCAGCGAGATCAGCACGGAGGCCTCGTCCGTGTCCGTCGCGATGATGACCGCCTTGCAGTTCTTGACGTCCGCCTGCATCAGCACCGTGGAGCGGGTGGCGTTGCCTTCGATGGCGACCAGTCCGTTCGCGGCGGCCTGCCGCAGCGCGACCTCCCGGCTCTCCACGATGACGATGCGGGACTTGTCGTACCCGGTCTCGAGCAGGGCGCTGATCGCGGCGCGGCCCTTGGTGCCGTAGCCGCAGACGATGATGTGGTCCTTCAACTTTCGCCTCCACCGGTTCACCCGCAGGCTGTTCCGGTACTGGTCGGTCAGCACCTCGAGGGTCGTGCCGACCAGGATGATCAGGAAGAGCACCCGCGCCGGGGTGATGAACACGATGTTAACTAGGCGGGCGTGGGAGGTCACCGGGGTGATGTCGCCGTAGCCGGTGGTCGAGAGCGACACGACCGCGTAGTAGAAGCAGTCGAGCAGCGTCAGGCCGTCCTCGTTGACGTCGCGGTAGCCGTCCCGGTCGAGGTAGATCACCAGCACCGTGAGCAGGACGAGCACGATCGCCGCCACGAGCCGGACGGCCAGGGCGCGCAACGGGCCCTGGCGGACCAGCGGGAGATGGATCACCTGACGTCCGCCTGCACGTTCACACCATAGCGGCCGCTCCCCACAGCGCTTCTCAGGACATCACAGACGTCACCGACGCGGAATACCCGCGAGTAAGTTAAAGCATCGTTAAGCAAAGTTAGACGGCCGTATTGTTTGATGACGCTATGGAGCCGAAGACTTACCGGCAGTGGCCCCCACTGCTGGAGGTTTCGATGAACCGGTCCCCCCGCCGTCTCCTCGTCGTCCTGATCTCGACCCTGGCTCTGCTCGTACCCCCGGCCGCGGCCCTCGCCGCGGAGAGCAAGACATCCGTGCTGTCCAGCTGGACCCAGACCACCGCGTCCAGCACGAACGCGTGGAACGCCGCCCGGCTCGACCGCGAGCCGTGGGCGTCGTACAACTTCGACTGGTCCACCGACTACTGCTCGTCGAGCCCGGACAACCCGCTCGGCTTCGACTTCAAGCTGTCGTGCTGGCACCACGACTTCGGCTACCGCAACTACAAGGACCTCGGCACGTTCGACGCCAACAAGGCCCGGCTGGACTCCATGTTCTACGCCGACCTGAAGCGCAAGTGCGCGACGTACAGCGCCGTCACCCAGCCGGCCTGTTACAGCCTGGCCTGGACGTACTACCAGGCGGTCAGCATCTTCGGCTCGCTCGAGGCGGTCAACCCGTCCGACGTCGACCGGGCCCGCGCGCTCGTCGGCTGAGCCCGGTGCCGGGCTGACCTCGTGCCGCACGGCGCGGGGTCAGCCCAGCGTCTGGGCGAACCGGGCCGAGCCGTGCTCCAGGTCCGGGTGCTCCACGGCCAGCGCGGTCGCGACCGCGCTGGTGAAGCCCATCTGCGCGCCGTCCGCGTACGCCGCGTCGAACGCCGCGTCGCCGATCATCTGCCGCAGGGCCGCCTGCTGGTTCCCCCAGAACACGCCGAACTGCGTCGCCCGCCGCGCACCCCGCACCGACTCCGCCCCGCCGAACAACACGGTGGCGGTCACCGGGTCCCCGCCCATCGCGCAGCGCACGGCGATGGCCGCGACCGCGTCCGCCGCGGCGCCCCGGAACCCGTGCCGCAGCCGCGACCGCAAGGCGACAACCAGGTGGTCATGCGCGGCGACCAGGTCACCGCGGCGCAACGCCACCATTCCGAGAAGCCAGTCGACGGTACGGCGGCCACGGTCCTCCGGCCGCGTCGCCTCCATGACGCGCGCCCCGCCGAGCAGCTCCGCCGCCTCGTCGAGCGCGCCCCGCCGCCACAGCAACTCGGCGAGCGCGATGATCGACGGCAGGGCGGCGGCCGGGAAACCCGTCCGGTCGGCGGCCCGGATGACCTCGCAACACAGCCGTTCCGCGTCGTCGTACCGGCCCGCCTCGATGAGCGAGACGCGGTGCCCGGCGAGCGCCCGTACCAGGAGAACCGGATCCTCCGCCTGCCGGGCGGCAACCTCGGCCCGCTGCAGGAAGCGGTCCCGCTCGTCGCGATCGGCCGCCAGGCCGGCGTGGACCAGGTACGCGGACGCCAGCTGCCCGGGCGCCACGTCCGCACCCTCCAGCCGGCCGTACAGCCGATAGAGCAGGTCCCGCCCGGCCCGCGCGCCGCCGTGCTCGCGCCACCACGGGTCCAGCGCACCGGCGAGCCGCAACCCGGCCCGCACGTCGCCGCCCGAGACCGACCACCGCAGAGCGGCTTCCCACTCCTTCACGTACGGCGACAGCTCCGTCAACGACACGGTCCGCGGCTGCCCGTCCGTGTCCACGACGACACCGTCCAACGTGTGCAACGACCACGCGGCATGCCGATCCCGGGCCACCCGCTCCTCGCCGGCCGCGGCGAGCCGGCGCGCCGCGTACGCCCGTACCTGCTCACCCAACCGGTACCGCGGCCCGGACACGACCTCGACCAGCGACCGGTCGGCCAGCTCCGACAGGGCGCCGAAGGAGTCCTCGCCGGACCATTCGACGGTGGCGAGCTCGACCGGGCCGGCGAAGACGGCGAGGCGGCGGAGCAGGGCGGCGGCCCGCTCGCTGAGGGCTCGGTAGGAGCAGTCGAGGTTCCGGGTCAGGCTGGTGTGCCGGTCCCGGAAGGACTCCCCGCGGTCGTTCTCCGCGCGCTTCGACGGCTCACAGCCGTCACGGCCGGCGTCGAGGGCCGAGATCGGGTCGTCGAGGCGCCCGGCCAGCTGCGCCGCGGACAACAGCCGCAACCGGTCGGCGGCGAGCTCGATCGCCAGCGGATGCCCGTCCAGCTTCGACGCCACCCGCCCCAGATCGGCGAACTCATCCGCCGGCGCCGGCCGTCCACCCCTGGCAGCGGTCGAACGCTCGCTGAGCAGCGCGTACGCCTCCGCCGGCACCATCGGCGGCAACCGCCAGACCAGCTCCCCCGGCACCCCGAGCGGCGCCCGCGAGGTCGCCAGCACGTCCAGCCGCGGGCACGCCGAGAGCAGCCGCCGCACCAGATGCCGTACCTCGTCGGGCCGCGCGTCGCAGGTGTCCAGCACCAGCAGGATTCGGCCGTTGCGGCAGCGCTCGACGACGGACTCGATAAGCAAGCGCCCGGGCTCCCTGCGTACCCCCATCGCGGCCGCCAAGGCGGCCTCCGGCACCCCCTCGGCAAGATCAACCACCCAGACCCCCTGGGCGTACGCCGGCAGCACCTGCTCGGCGACCACCAGCGCGACCCGCGTCTTGCCCGCCCCACCGGCCCCGGCCACGGTGACGAGCCGGTGCTCCCCGACGAGCGCCCGCAGCTCGGCGACCTCGGCCTGCCGCCCGACGAACGACGTCAACGCGGCCGGAAGATTGTGGACGGGGGCGCTCTCCGTCCGCGGCTCGGGGAACGATCGCTGCAGGCCGGGCGCGACGATCTGGAAAAGCCGCTCGGCGTCGTCGAAGCCGCGCAGCCGGTGCTGGCCCAGATCGACCAGATCGACGACGGCCCGTGCCGCTGTACCGAACGAGGGTCCGCTCGATGCCGTCCCGAAGGCCACCCTGGTCGCGGCTGTTCCGGCGGTCGCCGGACCGGCCGTCGCTGTGCCGGCCATTGTGAGGCCGGCCGTCGTTGTGCCGACGGCTTTTTCGAAGGTTGGCTCGGTTGCGGCCGTTCCGGTTGCGGCTCTGCCGAACACCGTCTCGGTCGCAGCTCTGCCGAACACCGTCTCGGTCGCAGCCGCTGCGGTCGCGGCCCTGCCGAACGCCGTCTCCGTCGCAGCCCTGCCGAACGCCGTCTCGGTCGTGGCCGCTCCGGCGGCTGCGCCGGGGCCGGCGGGGCCGGCGGTCGCCCTTGTTCCGGTCGTGGCTCCTGCCGCTCGGTCAGCCGACGCTGCGAATGATCTGATCAGCGAGCCCGCAGCGGTGCGGTTCGTATTGCCGGCGTGCTTCCAAGCTCCAGGGTTGTCCGGCCTGTTGTGCCCGCGGTTGTGGGTGACCGGAACTCCCGGGAGCAGATCGACGGACCACACGCTCACCGCCAGCGCCGTCGCCTCGGAGCAGATGATCTGCCCGCCGTGGGCTGCGGCGGAGACCCGGGCGGCGCGGTGAACCTCGTGGCTGGTGTACTCCCCGCCGATCGGCTGGGCCCATCCGGTGTGGAGACCCATCCGTACGCGCGGCGCCACGTCGGGGCTGGGCCACGGGTGATCGGCGAGTGCACGCTGTGACGCCACGCAGGCCGCGACGGCATCCGCAGCGTCGGCGAATGCCACGAAGAACGAATCACCCTCAGTGAAAAGTTCGATCCCAGCGTGATTACGCAGAGCATCCCGAATGACGCCGCGATGCGCGTTCAGCACGCTGCGATAGCCGTCGCCGAGCATCCTGGCCAGCCGCGTCGAGCCTTCGATGTCGGTGAACATGAAGGTCACCAGCCCACTCGGCAGCTCGGTCCGTCCCGACACGGTGTGAACCTCCGCCCCCTTGGGAAGTCGCGCTCCATGCTGCCGCACAGCAATCGCGCGGCACATCGTAGAAACGGTCGGTAACCGTCCACCCGCCACGGCCGACCCCGTTCGGGCGACCCCGGAGCGGTCGTCCACATCCACGCACGGCACTACGCGTGACGTAACGACCCGGTTCATGTGCGGGTCACGCAGCACTCGGCCTTTTCCGGCCCCCGAACGGACGTACCCGCAAGAGCTCCTTTGTGCGACTTCGGCACGTCACTACTCGATCACGGAATGAGAGTGCCCTCACTGGACAGTAGGCGACCTCCTTTCCCCGGCGGTGGGCGAGTTGAGCTGCCCGTACGCGCTGTCGCGGTTGGACCTTTTCCGGCGACCGGCTGCCTGGATCGACGGACGTCACGCCCGGTGGCCGCTGCGGCATCGGTCCGACCACCCGCCGGTTCTGCCGGCGGGTCGGCGTGCCACCGCCCAGGCGCGCGTCCACCGGCCGGGCCCGCGTCCACCCGCCGGGCCCGCGTCCACCCGCCGGGCCCGCGTCCACCCGCCGGGCCCGCGTCCACCGGCCAGGCGTCGACGCGGAGGTCCGTCGGGCGTGCTGTCGAGCAGCGGTCGCGAACCCCTCGACCGCACCCCCGGGTCGGTCACAGTCGCTCAGCAGGCCGGCCGTCCCGTGGCCGATCGCTCAGCAGGCCGGCCGCCCGCGGATCCGCCGCCCCGTGGTCGACCGCCCCGTGGCCGGCCGAACCGGTCGCGGAACCTGCTTCGCCGAGAGCCGTGCGGGCTCAACGCCGTGCGGGCTCAACGCCGTGCGGGCTCAACGCCGTGCGGGCTCAACGCCGTGCGGGCTCAACGCCGTGCGGGCTCAACGCCGTGCGGGCTCAACGC
>NZ_JBFAQM010000025.1:89711-133179 GCF_040677315.1 Actinoplanes sp. NPDC049316
AACGCCGTGCGGGCGTCAGCAGCCGCAGGCGCCACCGCAACAGCCGCCGCCGCCCCCGGCCGGGAGGGACGGCGCAGCGCCGCTGCGGCCCGTCACGGCGACCGTGGAGAGGAGCTTGACCGTGTCCGTGTGCCCTTGCGGACAGGCCGCCGGGGCCGAGGCGTCGGCCATCGGACGATTAAGTTCGAAGGTGTCGCCGCAGGCGCGGCAACGGAAGTCGTATCGCGGCATCCGGACAGCGTATTGCCTGGACGGGGCCTCGCGCTGCATCGCAGGTGCGTAGTTGTTGACCACACATAGCCCGGGGTCCATGGCCACCGGCGGTGGCCCGCGCCCGGTAGTCTTCTGCGAGTGGTAGACGGGCACGACACACCCTCGAAGCGACCGGCGGCGCCGCACCTCGGCGGACCCCTCGGCAGCTCGGGTGCGGCGCCCGAGGAGCAGCCGGCTGTAGCTGCGGAAACGCCCAGCCCGAGCGATGCGCTCCAGAGGACCGTCGACGGGCCGAACGAACCAGCCGAGCCGGCCCAGTCCGCCGAACCCGCCAAGCCCACCGGACCCGTCGAGCCGGCCGAACCTGCCAAGCCGGCCGAGCCTGGTCAGTCGGCCGAGCCCGGTCAGTCGGCCGAGCCGAAGACGGCCGAGCCGAGTTCCGCCGGACCGGCCACCCCAGCGACGGCCATGGCCGACGACAAGACGGCCAAGACCGACGACAAGACGGCTGCGATCGAGAAGGCGTCCAGGGCCGACGACAAGACGGCCAAGATCGAAGACAAGGCCAAGACCGGCGACGAGACGACCGAGGCCGAGGACAAGCAGCCGGGTGATCGCTCGGTGGCGCCGTCGGCAACGGCCGTCGCGCTTGCGTCGCGCGGCCGGACCACCCGGGTGTTGCGCAGGGCCAACCCCGCACGCGTGGCTCGCAGCACGTCGGAGTGGGCCAAGCGCCCGTCCGGCCGGTTCATCCTGCCGGCCGTCATCGCCGTGCTGCTGCTCGGCGCCGCGGGTACGGCCGGTGCTTACCTCGTACCGCAGGCTCTGCAGTCGGTGCCGTCGCCCAGCGCGACGCCGAACTTCGGTCTGGACGCCGGCGGATCGGCCGCCCCGGCGCCCAGCGGGGGCGGCGTGCCGAGCCTGCCGGGCGTCAGCTCCGCGGCCACCGCGCCCGGCGGCCTGCCCACGACGGCGCCCGCCGGAGTGGCCGGGGGGCGGCCCGCCGATGTGCTCGCGGGGTGGGCCCAGCAGACCGGCACCCGGGTCGGCATCCCGGTGGTCGCGGTGCAGGCCTACGGGTACGCCGAGCTGGTCGTCGGCCGCACCGCCCCCAGCTGCCACCTGAGCTGGACCACGATCGCCGCCATCGCGAAAGTGGAGTCCGCGCACGGCAGCGCGAACGGCGCGGTGCTCGGAGTGGACGGCACGGTGGCGCCACCCATCCTCGGTCTGCCGCTCGACGGCAAGGGTGGCCGTCAGCTGATCCGCGACACTGATCAGGGCGTGCTGGACAAGGACAACCAGTACGACCGTGCGATGGGCCCGCTGCAGTTCATCCCGCAGACGTGGAACGAGATCTCGGCCGGGAACGCCGTGGACGCCGACAACAACGGTGTATCGGACCCGAACGACATCGACGACGCCTCGCTCGCCGCGGCGGTCTATCTCTGCCGGGGCGGCCGGGACCTGTCCAAGGCGGACGCCTGGTGGGACGCCATTTTGTCCTACAACGCAGTACGCCCGTACGCGCAGAAGGTCTTCGACGCCGCCAACGAGTACGGCCAGCGCAGCCGCCTCTAGCGATCCACCCACAGTGACGGGTCGCGTACATTTGCTCCCCCGGCACTTCCCTGAATGTCGAGATACCGGCAAGCTGTACGGGTGAGGGTGCGTGAATGGGATCCCCGGTCCGCGTCGGACGAGGAGATCCGATCGCTCGTGGAGACGCTGAACGAGGTACTCGCAGCGGACCTCCCGGACGATCCACCGTGGCAGGACGTGCAGGTCAGGGAGTACCTGGCCGAGACGATGCCGGGCGAGCGCCGGATCAGCTGGGTGGCCGAGGACGACCGGCTGCCCGAGGGCACGGGCAAGGTTTTCGGCCATGTCACCCTGCTCCTGCTGGGTGACATCGGCGTGCTGGAGGTGCTGGTGCACCCCGACCTGCGCCGCCGCGGCCTCGGTCAGCAGCTGGTCGCCGTCGCGGCCCGCCGGGCATACCTCGAGGGTTTCTCGTCCATCGGCGTCGAGGCGATCGGCGACACCCCGGCGATCCCCTTCTACGAGTCGCTGGGCTTCGAGAAGGAGTACGTGGAGACGCGCAACGTGCTGACTTTGTCCAGCGTGGACTGGAGCGCGCTGAGCACGATGGCCGGCGGCATCAGCGCCGGCTACCGCGTCGAGTATCACCCGGGCGGCCCGCCGGAGAGCCTGCTGGAGGCGTACGCGCAGGCGAAGCTCGAAGGTCAGGACGGCGACGACAACGACCTGGACCTGCGCCCGAGCTCGTCGGATCCGCAGCGGCTCCGGGACAGCCTCGACACGCTGCACCGGCGTGGGCTGAAGCCGTACATCGTGCTCGCGATCCACGAGACCACCGGGACGGTCGCAGGGCTGACCGAGCTGGTCGTGCCGGCGCAGCACCCGGAACGCGCCGACCAGTACGACACCATCGTCGTGCGGGAACATCGCGGTTACGGGATCGACCGGGCGATCAAGGCCCGGATGCTGCTCGAGCTGCGGACGGCGGAGCCCGGCCTGCGCGAGGTCCAGACCTGGAACGCCCAGCACAGCGAGTCGATGCTGAAGGTTAACGCCGAGTTGGGATTCCAGTCCGACCGGGATTGGTACGAATACATCGCCGACGTTGCGCAACTGGTACAGAGACTGGAACCCACGAACTGACCTGGGCCTTTAGGGTCGGCGTACCCCTTTTCAAGCTCCGCTGTGGAGGCTTCGTGCGCTACCCACGCATATTGCCCATCATTGTTGCCCCCGTCCTGACGGCTGTGCTGATCCCAGGCGTCGCGCGGGCCGCTGACGAACCCCTGTCGATCGGCGCGGTGCAGGGCAGCACCACGTCCTCGCCCCGTACGCACCGCTCCCCGCTGGCGAACCCGTCCGGCAACGGCGCCAGCAGCGCCCAGTACGAGGTCCGCGGCGTCGTCACGCAACGCACGCTGGCCCGGACCGCCGCGGGCGCCGACCAGAACGGCTTCTTCCTGCAGAGCCGCAAGGGCACCGAGGACGGTGACCCCACGAGCTCCGACGGCATCTTCGTCTTCATGGGCTCGTTCACGTCCCTGATCGGCGGCTATGTGCCCACGGTCGGCGACGAGATCGTGGTCAAGGCGCGGGTGGCCGAGTACTTCTCGCTCACCCAGCTCTCCAGCGCCTCGCTGGTCACCAAGCTCGCCTCGGACGTACCGATGAGTGAGGTCCAGGCCGACGACGCGACGCCGCCGGCCGATGTGGCCGCCGCCGACCTGTTCTGGGAGCGGCACGAGGGCATGCAGCTGCGGGTACGCGCGGGCTCCGGCGCCGTGTCGGGCCGCAACGTCTTCAGCGACACGGCCGACGCCGAGATCTGGGTCGTCGACAAGGACGATCCGCTGCTGGACCGCGCCGACCCGTACGCGCGCCGGGTCTTCCGCGACGCCCACCCGCTGGACGACGACCCGGCCCGCTTCGACAACGGCAACGGCGACCGGATCCTGCTCGGCCCCATGGGCGTCAAGGCGACCGCCGGTGACAACACCACCCTGCTGCCGGCGGTGAAGACCTTCGACACGCTGTCCGCCGACGCGGTCGGGGGCGTCTACTACGCCTTCAACAAGTACGGCATCCAGCCCTCGACCGCGGAGTTCACGCCGGGCGCCGACCCGTCGAAGAACAACCCGCCGAAGCCGGCGAAGCGTGGCTCCGAGTTCGCGGTCTCGACCTACAACGTCGAGAATCTGTACGACTTCCGCGACGACCCGTTCGACGGTTGCGACTTCACGGGCAACTCTGGGTGCCCCGGGGTCAGCCCGCCGTTCGACTACGTGCCGGCGAGCGAGGCCGCGTACACCGAGAAACTCGGTAACCTGGCCGACCAGATCGTGAAGAGCATGCACTCGCCCGACGTCATCCTGGCGCAGGAGGCCGAGGACCAGGACATCTGCACGGTCTCCGGCGCCACGCTCAGCTGCGGTGACACGAACAACGCGGACGGGCAGCCGGACACGCTGCAGGACCTCGCGCTGACGATCAAGAACGCGGGCGGCCCGGCCTACGCGGCGGCGTTCGACCGCACCGGGGCCGACGCACGCGGCATCACGGCGGCGTTCCTCTACCGCACCGACCGGCTGTCGCTCGCGACCGCGTCCGCGGACGACCCGATCCTCGGCTCGGCCCCGCAGGTGCAATACCGGGGCACGCCGCTCGCGAGCAACGCCGACGTGTCCAACCCGAAGGCGCTCAACGCGGTGCTGCCCGCGGACGTGGACCGGTCCACCGGTGTCGACGGCTCCAACGTCTTCACCCGCGCACCGCAGGTGGCGCTCTTCGACGTGCAGGCTGCGCCGGGGGCGTCGGAGCACTTCCAGCTGTGGGCGATCAGCAACCACTACAGCTCGGGACCGGACAGCCGCGTCGGCCAGCGCCGGGAACAGGCCGCCTACGGCGCTGCGATCACCACGGCCATCGAGGCGACCCACGCGCACGCGCGGATCGCGTACGGCGGCGACCTGAACGTCTTCCCACGCCCGGACGAGCCGGTCCCCGCGAAGCCGGGCGACCAGCTGGGGCCGCTCTACGACGCCGGGCTGCACAACCTCTGGGACGACCTGGTGACGGACGCGCCCGCGTCGGCGTACTCGTACGTCTTCGACGGCCAGGCACAGACCCTCGACAACCTTTTCGTCAACGACGCGTTGCACGGCGACCTGATCGAGATGCGGGCCGCACACATCAACGCGGACTGGGCGGCCGAGGACGAGGCCAACGGCTCCAAGGGCTCGAGCGACCACGACCCGCAGATCGCCCGCTTCCAGTCGAAGGCGGCGCTGGCCACGGCCGACGCCGCGGTGGCCGAGGGCAACAGCGGCACGACGGCGCTGAACTTCCCCGTCACGCTGTCGCGTCCGCTGAGCAAGCCGCTCACCGTGTGCGCGACCGCGGTGCCCGGCTCCGCGTGGCCGGTCGTCGACTTCGACCCCTACTTCGGGTGCAAGTCGATCCCCGCGGGTGGGACCGGCGTGACGTTCACGGTCAAGGTGCGCGGCGACCGCTTCCGCGAGCCGGACGAGACGCTCACGCTCGTGGTGGCCGGCCTGGGCGACGTCCGCCAGACCGACCCGTCGGCCACGGGCACCATCAAGAACGACGACTGACAGGCACGATCCACCGCTGCCGGGTCCGCTTCGCGCGGGCCCGGCAGTTCTCTTTACTCGTACGCCTCTGAGCACGCGCCGAGGATGCCGGATTCGGCCGGGTCCCGCAGACGGTCCTGTGGATACTCGCGCGTTGTGGACAACCCGATTCGCCGTTCGCCGGATGGGTAGCGTGCCTCGCATGACAGACGAACCGTTGCCCGTCGAGGCGGAACAGGCCGCCGGCGACCCGGCAGGCCCAGAAGCAGCGGCCCCCGCGGCAGCCCGGGAACCGGCCGACGACTCCGCAGCCGAGGAAGGCGCCGGCGGCCGCGAGAACAAAGGCTCGCCCGGCCAGCCGTGGAAGCCGGGCGAGCAGCCCTACAGCGACCGCCCGGAACAGGACGGCGAGACACCCGGACCAGCCAAGACCGAGCCCTCGGACTGATGCCGTTCGACAAGCCGGACCGCCGAGGGCCTCCGGTCGATCAGCACCACCCGCCGAGGCGGCGGTCGAGGATAGGGGGTCGCTCAGCCGCCGCTGCGCGCAGAGGGCTGCCGGTCGATCAGCGGCATCCCACCGAGGCGGAAAGTGGCGTCCACCTGGTCAGGAAGGACCCACGGGTCGATCAGTACCGGCTGCGCAGGAGCTGAGCGGCCTCGGTCGCCCAGTACGTCAGCATGACCTGCGCGCCCGCCCGCTTGATCGACGTCAGCGTCTCCAGCATCACGCCCTCGCGGTCGATCCAGCCGTTGGCCGCGGCTGCCTCGACCATCGCGTACTCGCCGGAGACCTGGTAGGCAGCGACCGGGACTGTGACCCGGTCGCGGACCGCCGCGATCACGTCGAGGTACGGCAAGGCCGGCTTGACCATGACCATGTCCGCGCCCTCGGCCACGTCGAGGTCGACCTCGCGCAGCGCCTCGCGGATGTTGCCGGGGCTCTGCTGGTAGGTGCGGCGGTCGCCCTGAAGGGTGGACTCGACGGCCTCGCGGAAGGGGCCGTAGAAGGCGCCGGCGTACTTGGCCGCGTACGCCAGGACCGTGACGTCCTGGTGGCCGGCCTGATCGAGGGCGCGCCGGATCGTGCCGACCTGGCCGTCCATCATGCCGGAGGGGCCGACGACGTGGGCGCCCGCCTCGGCCTGGGCCACACCCATCCGGGCGTAGAGGTCCAGGGTGGCGTCGTTGTCGACCGCACCGTCGGGGGTGAGGACGCCGCAGTGACCGTGGGAGGTGAACTCGTCGAGGCACAGATCGCTCATCACGACCGTGGAGTCGCCGACCTCCGCGATGACGTCCCGGATGGCGACGTTGAGGATGCCGTCCGGGTCGATGCCGCCGGAGCCGGTCTCGTCCTTGTTCTCGCTCGCCGGCACGCCGAACAGCATCAGGCCACCGACTCCGGCGCCGACGGCCTCGTGGGCGGCCTTGCGCAGCGAGTCGCGGCTGTGCTGCAGGACTCCGGGCAGCGACGAGATCGGCCGCGGCTCGGTGAGTCCTTCCTTGACGAACAGGGGCAGGACCAGTTCGGCGGGGGACACCCGGGTCTCCTCGACGAGCCGGCGCAGGGCCGCCGTGCGCCGCAGCCGGCGCGGGCGAATGTCCGGAAACGACATCGTCACTCCCTCAGCCAGGCCGGCCGCACCACAGACCGGCGGAAACGCACCGAGCCCGCCTCAGCGAGGAGACCCGGCAACAAACCCCGAGCCGACCCCACGCGAGACAACCCGGCAACAACACCGGGCCGGACGCGTCGCGCCCGGCCCGGACCTCGGAATCAGCGGAACCGGAGAGCCGTCGGTCCCTGTACCTTCGAGCCGCGCCGCTGCTTGGCCGGCATGGCGGCCAGCTTCTCGCGGAGCTCGACCGCGTACGAGGCGAGGGCCTCCACGAGGTCGGGCACCGAGGCGTGCTGGGGCTGGACGTCCACGCGCAGGCCGAACTCCGTGGCCGTCTCCGCCGTCTTCGGGCCGATCACGGCGACCACCGTGCGGGCGTGCGGCTTGCCGGCGATGCCGACCAGGTTGCGGACCGTCGAGGAGGACGTGAACAGCACCGCGTCGAAGCCGCCCGACTTGATGGCGTCGCGGATGTCGGCCGGCGGCGGGGCCGCGCGGACCGTGCGGTACGCCGTGACGTCGTCGACCTCCCAGCCGCGCTCGATCAGGCCGGCCGCCAGGGTCTCCGTGGCGATGTCGGCGCGGGGCAGCAGCACCCGGCCGACCGGGTCGAGGATCTCGTCGTGCGGGGAGAACTCGGCCAGCAGGCCCTCGCTGGACTGGTCGCCGGCCGGGATGAGCTCGGGCTGGATGCCGAACGCCCGGACCGCGTCGGCGGTCGCCTCGCCGATGCAGGCGATCTTCACGCCGCCGAAGTGGCGGGCGTCGAGGCCGTGTTCGGCGAACTTCTCCCAGACCGCGCGGACCGCGTTGACCGAGGTGAAGACCACCCAGGCGTAGCGGCCGTCGACGAGGCCCTTGACCGCGCGTTCCATCTGCGCCGGGGTGCGCGGGGGCTCGACAGCGATCGTCGGGACCTCGCACGGGATGGCGCCGTACGCGCGCAGCCGGGCGCTCATCGCACCCGCCTGCTCCTTGGTGCGCGGCACGAGGACCTTCCAGCCGTACAGCGGGCGGTTCTCCCACCAGCTCAGCTTGTCTCGCTCCGCGACCTCCGAGCCGACGGTGAGCACCACGCGGCCGGTGAAGCCGAGCGCCGCCGCGACGAAGCTGTCGACGGTCGAGGTGGTCGTGTACTGGGTCTCACCGGTGCCGTCGCCGGTCACCGCGACCGCCGTGCCGGGCTCGACGCCCGCGGCGAGCAGCCCGTCGCGGACCGCGGCGAGGTCGCCGGCGTCCACCGCCACCGCGAAGGAGCCCTTCTGGGCCGACGCGGCGAGCGCGTCGAAGTCGAGGGCCGCCACGTCGTCGACGTCGGCCACCGTGCGGACGCCCGGCAGCGGCACGCCCGCGTACGTGGCGACGCCTTCCGCCTGGCCCAGTCCCGGGACCACCTCGAAGTGCACGGCCGTGCGGGCTACCGCCTGCACCTCCCGGACCACGGCCTCGTGCCCGAACGGGTCGCCGGCCACCAGGTGCACGGCGGACAGGCCGGACTTGGCCGCGGACAGCAGCACCTTGGCGACGTCGCCGGGCGCACCCTCGGCGGGGCTGAACTGGGTGTCGTCCTTGGCCTCCGCCTTGATCGCCGCGAGCAGCGACTCGGGGACGCCACGGTCGTAGACGACCTGGTCGGCGTCGGCGAGGGTGTCGTGGGCCCGGCGCGTCAGCAGCCCCGGGTCGCCGGGTCCGGCGCCGACGAACGCGATGCGTCCGGCGCGGTTGCGGGCGGTGCGGGTGGTCATTCTGTGCTCCCCATCAGGGTGTCGGCGCCGGCTTCGAGGAGATCGGCGGCGAGCGCCTTGCCGATCTCCGCCGCGTCGGCGGGCGTTCCGGTGCGCGACAGCCGGACAGCTCGGGCCCCGTCCGGGCTGATCACCGCACCGCGCAGGTAGATCTCGTCGCCGTGCTCGCCTTCGGCGAGCTCGGCGTGTGCCGCGACCGGGGCGGAGCACCCGGCCTCGAGCGTGGCGAGCATCGCCCGTTCCGCCGTGACGGCGGCGCGGGACGGTGCATGATCGAGCGCCCCCAGCAGCTCGACCAGGTCTGCGTCGCCGGACCGGCACTCCACCGCCAGCGCACCCTGGGCCGGGGCGGGCAGCATGAGCATCGGGTCCAGCGTCTCCGTGATCTCGGCGGCCCGGCCGAGACGCACCACGCCGGCCCGCGCCAGCACGATCGCGTCGAGGTCGGCCTCGGGGCCGAGCACTCGCGCGATGCGGCTGTCGACGTTGCCGCGGATCGGCGTGACCTGCAACTGTAGGCCCAAAGCGTGCAGTTGCGCGATTCGGCGCACCGCCCCCGTGCCGATGGTGGCCCCGGGCGGGAGCTCCGCGAGCGTCTTCCCGTCGCGGGCGACGAGCGCGTCGCGCGGGTCCTCACGCTGTGGCACAGCGGCGATGTGCAGTCCGGGGTGCTCCCCGGTGGGCAGGTCCTTGTACGAGTGCACGGCGAAGTCGATCTCATTCGCCAGCAGTGCGTCCCGCAGGGCCGACACGAACACGCCGACGCCGAGCCGGGCGACCGGGGCGGAGGAACGGTCCCCCGGGGTCACGATGGGCACCAGCTCGACCGGCACGCCGGAAGAGGCCGTGACCGCGGAAGCGACCATCTGTGACTGGGCGAGGGCGAGGGCGCTGCCCCGGGTGCCGAGGCGCAGCGGGGTGCTCACGCTTGTCCTCCGATCTCGGGTACGGCGTCGGCCTGGGTGGCATGCGGAACGTCCAGGTCGAACAGCTCGCGCAACAGAGCCGCATACTGGTCGCCGCCGGGCTCGGCCGCAAGTTGCCGGACCCGCACGGTGGGCGAGTGCAGCAGTTGCTGGACAACCCGGTGCAGGGTACGGGAAACGTCGGCCCGCTGCTCCTCGGTGAATTCCGGCCGGCGCGCGGATAGCTTGCGCAGCTCGGCGCTGACCACGTCCTCGGCGCGGGTGCGCAGCGCGGCGACGGTCGGGGCGATCTCGGCGCCCCGCAGCCAGGCGAGGAAGTGATCGACCTCGCTCGCGACGATCTGCTCGACGGCGGCGGTCTCCGCGGCGGCGGGCAGGGCGCGGCGGTTCGCGGCGAGCCCGTCGATGTCGACGACGGTCACCTGGGGCAGCTCGGCGACCTCGGGTGCGACGTCACGCGGCACGGCGAGGTCCAGCACGACGAGCGGGCGCTCCCGGCCGGCGAGCCGGTCCGCGGTGAGCACGGGCTCGGTGGAGGCGGTGGCGCAGACGACCAGGTCGGCGTCGCGCAGGGCGGCGTCGAGGTCGGCGAAGGGCACGGCGGTGGCGCCGTACGCCTCCGCGAGCCGTGCGGCCCGCTCGGCGCCACGGTTGGTGATCTGCACCGGCCCCACGCCGGAGCGGGTGAGGGTGGCGACGGACAGGGCGCCCATCGCGCCTGCGCCGATCACCAGGCCCGGGTGGCCGGTCAGGTCGCCGCCGAAGGAGCCGGCCGCGACCTCGAGGGCGGCGGTGACCACGCTCTGCCCGGCGCGGTCGATGCCGGTCTCGGCGTGGGCGCGCTTGCCGACGCGAAGCGCCTGCTGCATGAGCTCGTGCAGGAGCCGGCCGGCGGTGTCGGCCTCGGTCGCGGCGTGGTACGCGTCGCGCAGCTGCCCGAGGATCTGCGCCTCGCCGACGACCATCGAGTCGAGGCCCGAGGAGACCCGGAACGAGTGACGCACCGCCGCCTCGTCGTAGTGCACGTAGAGGTGCCCGGCGAGGTCACCGGCGCTGATGCCGGACTCCTCGGCCAGCACGGCGCACACGTCGCCGAGCCCGCCGTGGAAGCCGGAGACAGCCGCGTACACCTCGACGCGGTTGCAGGTGGAGAGGACGACGGCCTCGCCGACGTACGGCTGGGCGACGAGCTTCTGCAGCACGGCCGGGATCTCGGGGCCGGCGATGGTGAGGCGTTCGAGCGTGCCGACCCCGGCGGTGCGGTACGACGCGCCGACGCTGAGCAGGTTCACGATCCGACCGCCTCCTGGTTGGCGCCCTCGACGGTGCTCGCACCGCGCCCGCCGGGCAGCGCGGTGAGCGACGCCTTGCGGTGCTCGTGGAACGACAGGATCTGCAGCTCGATGGCCAGGTCGACCTTGCGCACGTCGACGCCGGCCGGCACGGACAGCACGCAGGGCGCGAAGTTGAGGATGCTGGTGACCCCCGCGGCCACCAGCTCGTCCGCGACACCCTGGGCCGCGCCGGCGGGGGTGGCGATGACGCCGATGGCGATGCCCTCCTCGACCACGGCCCGGGACAGCTCGTCGATGTGCCGCACGACCAGGCCGTTGATCGTCTCGCCGACCAGCGCGGGGTCGGCGTCGAAGAGCGCGACGATGCGGAAGCCCCGGCTGGCGAAGCCGTCGTAGCCGGCCAGCGCGTGGCCGAGGTTGCCGACGCCGACGAGGGCGACCGCGCGGCGCTGGTCGAGGCCGAGGATGTACTCGATCTGGTCGACCAGCAGGGCGACGTCGTAGCCGACGCCGCGGGTGCCGTACGAACCGAGGTGGGAGAGGTCTTTGCGGAGCTTGGCCGAATTGACGCCGGCCGCTGCCGCGAGACCCTCGCTGGAGATCGTGTCCGAACCGTTCTCGGCGAGGTTGTGCAGAGCGCGGAGGTATTCCGGTAGCCGCGCGATCGTCGCCTCCGGAAGGTCCGGGAAGGCGGGCACTGCACCGGCATTGCCGGGCGCGTTTCCTTGACGCTGCTGACTCATCTGACTCCGTGCCGACGAGGTGGCGAACCTGCGGTGAGCCCTCTGTGGCCTGGATGGACCGGCTGTGGTAGCGGGGCTCGTCGGAGTCACAGAGTAGGCGCTTGTGAAGGCGTGCACAAATCGCGATCTTGATAGCGGAACTGGACAAAGATCAAGCCAGCGTGCTATTCGCACGCCGACACCTGTCCGAGTATTACCGCTTTACGCGGCCATCGACCAGCGCCGTCGGCATACCGACGACGGATATCACAACGCCGCCGGCGAGCGTCACAACGCCTTGGCGAGGGCCACGGCCTCCAGCAGCGAGTCGGCCACCGGCACACCCGACGCGCGCAGCCGCGCCGGCTCGGTGAATCCGCCCGTGTAGAGCACGCAGAGCGCCCCGGCGGAGGCCGCCGCGTCCGCGTCGTCGATCGAGTCGCCGATGAGAACGGCCTGGTCGCCGGCCACCTGCAGCTGGTCGAGGTGCCGTGCCAGGTGGCCGGCCTTGAGGCCGCCGTCGACCTCCGTGGGCCGGCCGTCGATCCGCGCGAACACGCCGGCGAGCCCGCGCGACTCCACCGCCGGGATCAGCTCGTCGTGGAACCACATCGACAGCAACGACTGCGTGCCCGGCCAGGCCTTGATCGCCGCCTCGGCGTCCGCCGCGAGCGGGATCGTGGTCAGGCCCATCCGGTACGCGTCGTGGAAGATCCGGTCGAGCTCCTCGAACTCCTCGTCGGTGATCGCCCGTTCGAGGATCTCGGCGTAGAACTCGCTGACCGGCCGGCGGAAGCGCCGCCGGTGCTCGTCGGAGTCCACGTTGCGCCCGCCCACCGCGGCGAACGTGTGGTTCGTGGAGGAGACGACGAGCGAGAGGTCGTCGAGCAGGGTGCCGTTCCAGTCCCAGACAAGATGCGTACGCGCCACGGCCGTGAGGCTACAGCCGAGGAGCCCCCGGCGGTCGAGCCATATCCCGCAGCAGCCGCTCCTCCTCGATCCGCCAGTAGCCGTGCTCCTTGCCGTCCAGCAGCACCACCGGCACCCGGTCGCCGTAGTCGCGTTCGAGGTCGATCGAGTCGGAGACCTCCACCCGGGTCCACTCGCCCGCGGCGATGCGGTCCAGCACCTGCTCCGCCTCCTCACAGAGGTGGCAGCCGGTGCGGCTGATCAACGTCAGGCGGGTCATCGCAGCTCTCCCTTGCGTACCTTGCCGATCGCCGAGTGCGGCAGCTCGTCGACGACCTCGATGCCGGCCGGCAGCTTGTACCGCGCGAGCCGGGCGGCACAGAACGCCTCCAGCTCCGCGGGGGTCGGCGCCGGGTCGAGGGCGGGCACGACGTAGGCGTACGGCGCCTGCCCGGTCCGCTCGTCCGCGACGGCGACCACGGCCGCCTCGGCCACGCCCGGGTGCTCGTCGAGGACGCGTTCGAGCTCGGCGGGGTAGACGTTGAAGCCGTTCACCAGGATCAGCTCGCCGATCCGGTCGACCAGCACCAGGTCGCCGTCGGCGTCCGCGTACGCGATGTCGCCGGTGCCCCACCAGCCGTCCGCGTCCGGGCCGCCGTGCCCGTCGGGCCAGTATCCCGAGAAGAGGTTGTCGCCGCGCACCACGATCTCGCCCGGGTCCGTGCCCTCGGAAACCTCCAGGTCGAGGTCCAGCTCGTCGGTCGCCGGCTCGGCGACGGGCCCGTCGCGCCACAGCACGGCACCGTCCGCGGTGCGCAGCAGCAGGGAGACCCCCGGGAGTGGCCGGCCGATCGATCCGACCTTCGTGCGGTCACTCACCGCAGTCGTGGTGAGTACCGGCGCAGCCTCGGTCAGGCCGTACCCGATCAGGATGCCGGCCCCGGTCGCGGCCGTGAACCGCGCCGCGTCGGCCGGGTCCAGCGGCGCCGCGCCGCACACCGCCGTGCGTACCCGCCGGAAGTCGGCGCCGGGCGTGCGCGACCAGGCCGCATACATCGACGGAACCCCGATGACGACGGTGACCTGGTGTTTCGCGATGAGCGAGACGGTCTCGACCGGGTCGAAACGGTCGACGAGAACGCCGCAGGCCGCGTGGTGAGCGACCGCGCCGAGGCCGGTGTTGAGCCCGTAGGCGTGGAAGAACGGGATCGCCAGCAGCACCACGTCGTCGTCGCCGACCACCGCCGGCTCGATCCGCTGCAGCTGGTCGTTGTTCGCCGCGAGGGCACGGTGCGTGAGCATGGCGCCCTTCGGCCGGCCGCTCGTCCCGGACGTGTAGAGCAGCACCGCGAGGTCCGTCGCGGCCGGCGCCGCCGCCGCGGGCACGGCTTCGTCCGACGAAGACCCCGAAAGATCCGATGACGGTACGGCCACCCCCTCCGACAACCGCAGAGCACCCAGCACCGCGTCATCGGCGACCACCCGGACCGCGCCGCTGTCCGTCAGCGCGAACGTCACCTCGTCCGCCGCGTACCCGGGATTGAGCGGCACGGCGACCCGCCCCGCGCGCAGTGTTCCGAAATAGGCGACGGCGAATTCCGGGGTGTTGCCGAGAATGATCGCCACCCGGTCGCCGGGCGCCGTCCCGGCGGCCAGCCGGCGAGCTGCGCGATCCACCCGCTCATCCAGGTCCGCCCAGGTCAGCACGGTGTCCCCGGCGATCAGCGCGGGGCTGCCGGGACGTCGGCGCGCCGCATCGCGGACGGGGTCACGGGCCGGTTCGGCGGTGAGATCTCCCACGACGCCCGAGTCTGGCACACCGGCCACCCGTACGGGGAGCGTCGGACAGTCTGTCCGCGTTCGATCACAGAGAGTCCCACATGGTGACAGAGGTGCGCCATGTCGCCTCTGCGCCACTTCGGGCCAATTTCGCGCAGCGCACACGGTGTGCGACTCGCTGTGCTTGAGCTCCGTAATACTTCCCGTCTGTGTAACGGATTCCACAGTCCGTGGGTGAGGCCGGCCCGGTGATCGGGTCCGCTTCACCCCCTTTTGTTGTGGACCGCTTTCGGACACCCCTCATCGACGGCCCGCCGGGTCAAGGAGGCGCAGTGAGTCATGTGTACGCCGGCGATCCGTACAGCCGCGAGCTCTTCGCGGCTTACCCGAGCCTTCCGGAGGGGCTGACCGCGCTGCGCGACGGCGTCGCCCACGCGATCCGTGGCGACAGCCCCAAGCGCACCCGCAACCGTCCGCACATCAACGAGTCGCCGCTGGGGCACCTGCCACCCACCGGCAACTCCAAGGGCGGGCGGGTCGCCGTACCCGGGCGGCCGCAGCCCCCGCAGCAGGCGGGACCCGGACGGACCGGCGCAACCGACGGGGAGCAGGCCGTGGTCGTGCCGGCACAGAGCACGACCGGGCCGCCCGGCGAGACCGAGCCACCGAAATATCCGGCGCGCCCCGACCCGGGCGACGCCGCGGCCGAGGTGTGGGCGCTGGTGGAGCGGGCACAGGCCGGCGACGCCGCGGCGTTCGGGCTGATCTACGACCGGTACGTGGACACCGTCTTCCGGTTCGTCTACTTCCGGGTCGGCAACCGGCAGCTCGCCGAGGACCTCACGTCGGACACGTTCCTGCGGGCCCTGAAGCGCATCGGCAGCTTCACCTGGCAGGGACGCGACCTCGGCGCGTGGCTGGTGACCATCGCCCGCAACCTGGTCGCCGACCACTTCAAGTCGGGCCGCTACCGGCTCGAGGTCACCACCGGCGACGTGCTCGACGCCGACCGCGAGGACCGCGGGCCCGAGGGCAGCCCCGAGGCCGCCGTGGTCGACCACATCACGAACGTCGCCCTTCTCACCGCGGTCAAGCAGCTCAACCCGGAGCAGCAGGAGTGCATCGTGCTGCGCTTCCTGCAGGGCTTCTCCGTGGCCGAGACCGCGCGGACGATGGGCAAGAACGAAGGCGCCATCAAGGCGCTGCAGTACCGGGCCGTCCGGGCGCTCGCCCGCCTGCTGCCCGAAGGGTTCCAGTGGTGACGCCGATTTCCCCGATGTCGATCTCTCATGGCGTTGTTGCCCAGCTCGCACCCGTAACCGGCCCCGCCGGTCGAGCGTTTGTCCGGGTGCGACCCGTGGTGGGCCTGCGTTCCACCGGTTCCGTCGCGCCTGCCGGCAACCTCGCCGGCGGGTCACTCACGAGCGAAGGGAGGTGCCCTCGGTGAGCTTCGATTTCCTCGATCGCCGGAGCGCCGAGCGCTTCGCGGAGCTTCTCGACGAGACCAGCGGCGGCCGTCGCCACCACGCCCGGGGCCAGGCCGACGAGCAACTCGCCGAGCTGGTCGCCATCGGGCACAGCCTCTCCGCGGCACGGCCCGCAGTCCAGGTCGATCCCGAGTTCCGGATGGGCCTGCGGGCCATGCTGATCGCCACCGCCGAACGCGACGGGATCGGGGAGACGGCCACCGCGCCCGACCCGGAGCCCGACGTCGCCGAGCCGGTCCGGAAGCTGTTCGGCCGTACCAGCCGACGCATCCGCGCCCGCGGCGCCATCGTGATCGGCGTCGCCGCCGGTGCCATGGCGGTCTCCGGGATCTCCGCCGCCAGCGAGAACGCCGCGCCCGGCGACGCCCTGTACGGCGTCAAGCGCTCCACCGAACGCGCCCAGCTGGCCATGGCCGGCTCCGACATCACCCGCGGCCAGCTCTCGCTGACGTTCGCCCGTAACCGCCTCGCCGAGGCGGCCGCGATGAACGGCCAGGACAGCCGGTTCGCCGACGCCCTCGACGACATGGACGCCGACACCAAGCAGGGCGTCAAGCTGCTCACCTCGGCCGCGGTCACCCGCCGCCAAGCCACCGACCTGGCGTCCGTCGACTCGTTCGTCGAGAGCCAGCGCCGGGTCATCACGCCGGCCCTGGACGGGCTGAGCCCGGCCAACGCCGAACGCGCGCAGAAGTCGGTGAGCCTGCTCGACGCGGTCGAACGGCGCGCCGACAACGTCCGCGACGGGCTCAGCTGCAGCACGATCACGCAGTCGCGCAGCGACGCGCTCGGGCCCGAGCTGAAGTCGTGCAAGGCCGGCGCCTCCGACTCCACCACGTCGGAGCGGCGGCAGGGTCAGGGGCAGAGCGAGAAGAAGGCCCCGCTCGGCAAGAACGGCGAGCCGAAGAAGAGCGGAAAGCCCACGGTCAGCAGCGGGCCGTCGGACGAGCCGGACGTCACCGGCACCGTCGCCGGCGCGGGTGACGCGTCCGCCCCGGCGACGGCCGACCCCGAGCCGATGATCTCCGTGGACCCGGCGAACCCGCCGACCGCCGACGACAAGGGGCTGCTCGGCGGCCTGCTGGGCGGCATCTTCGGAGGCAAGTGAGCTCGGCGGCCATCGGCTCGTCGAAGCGGGAACACGTACGGACATGGCGAGGGGCGGTGCCGACTTCAAGAGTCGGGGCCGCCCCTCAATGCGTACTGTAGCTTCCGATCGGCGCCGGGAAAAAGACCCGAATCAGGGTCCGAACGGGTCGGGCCGCTTCTCGAGCAACGAGTGCAGCGTCGCCTGGATGGTCTCGCGCACCTCGTCGGCGAGGTTGTAGACGACCAGCGGATCGTCGGCGTACTCGGTGAGGTGCGCGGTCGGGATCGGCTCGCAGAACTGGATCAGCCACTTGCTCGGCAGCGGCACGAGCCCCAGCGGGCCGAGCCACGGGAACGTCGGCGTCACCGGGAAGTACGGCAGCCCCAGCAGGCGGGCGAGCGGCTTGAGATCGGCCAGGATCGGATAGATCTCCTCGGCGCCGACGATCGCGACCGGCACGATCGGCGTACCCGTGCGCAGGGCGGCCGACACGAACCCGCCCCGGCCGAACCGTTGCAGCTTGTAACGCTCGGAGAAGCGCTTCCCGATGCCCTTGAACCCCTCGGGGAAGACGCCCACCAGCTCGCCGTCGCTCATGAGACGCTCGGCGTCCGGGTTGCAGGCGACGGTGGCCCCGGCCTTGCGGGCCAGCTCGGACAGCACCGGCATGCGGAACACCAGGTCGGCGCCGAGCAACCGGAGATGACGGTCGCGCGGATGCTGGTCGTGCAACGCGGTGGTGAGCATCAGCGCGTCGAGCGCCAAGGTCCCCGAATGGTTCCCGACGATCAGCCCGCCACCGACATCCGGCACGTTCTCGATGCCGAACACCTCGGTACGGAACCAGTCCCGGTAGAGCACCCGCAGCATCGGGTGGAACACGGTGTCGGCCAGCTCGGGATCGAAGCCGAACTCGTCCACCTCGTACGCCCCGGCGAGCCGCCGGCGCAGGAACGCCAGGCCCCGGGCGACCCGCTGATCCCAGATGTCCACCGGATGCGGCGCGACCTCGGGCTGCGGATCCGGATTCTGTCGCAGGTCCGGCTGGTGATGCGGTTCCGGCTTGTCCTGCGATTCGGGCTTTTCGGCCGCGGGCGCAGGTGGTGTCGTCTTGCGCAGGCCTGCGGACTTCGAGCGGTTGACGGTTCTGCGGGGACGAGGCTTCTTCGCCTCGCCCGCGGCGACCTCGGCGGATGCAGCGTCCGCTGCCTGACCGCCCTCGCCGCTCCGCGCCGCGGCGTCCTTGGGGGCGGGATCCACGTCGCCGGCCTGACCGGCCTCGCCGGGGCGGGCCTCCTCGCCGGACTTGACGGCCTCGCCAGGCTGGACCGACTCGTCGGGCTGGACCGCCTCGTCGGGCTGGACCGACTCGTCGGGCTGGACGGCTTCGTCGGGCTGGACCGCTTCGCTGCTCTGCGCCGCATCGGCCTTCTCGGCTGCGGCTGCGGCACGGCGGCGGGGGCGCTTGGCGGCCGGCGGCGGATCCGGCATCGGAATGGGGCGCTTGCCGTTGACCGGCTTCGGCGCAGCCGCCTGGGGGAGCGTGAAGTCGGCGTGCCCGGGCAGCGCGGGGTGGAAGTCGTCGCTCATGACGTCACGGCCTCATGGTCGTCGGCGGTGTCGGCCCGCTCGCCGACAGTGTCAGCCCGCTCGCCCGCGGCGCCGCCCTGCTCGCCGGCGGTGTCGGCCCGCTCGCCCGCGGCGCCGCCCTGCTCGCCGGCGGTGTCGGCCCGCTCGCGCCCCGCGCCGGCCCGCTCGCCGGTGGCGGCCGCGCGGACGCGGCGGATGCCCTCGAGGATCGCGTTCTCCGCCGCGGCGAGCCGGTCGGCGGTCAGCGACGAGCCGGTGCTGTGGCCCCGGATGAAGTCGTCGAAGGCGGCCGCGGTGCTGCGCGGCGTGAAACCGAACTCCTTGACGAGCCGGTCGGTGTCGACCACGCGGCCGTGCACGAACAGGTCGATCTGGTCCAGGCCGATCTCCCCCACACCGAGGTTGCGGGCGAGCGCCGCCACCGAGGAGAGGGCGGCCTCGGGCAGCGGCACGGCGACGCGGCCGGCCCGGCGTACGGCCTGGGAAAGTGCGAGGACGCCGGCGCCGGCGACGTTGAACGTGCCGGGATGGTCCTCGACGACCGCGCGGTGCAGGATCTCCAGCGCGTCGTCGACGTGGACGAACTGCAGCCGCGCGTCGCGACCCAGCACCGTGGGCACGACCGGCTGAGCGAAGTAGCGGGTCAGCGTCGTCTCGGCGGTGTCGCTGATGAACGGCGCGAACCGCAGCACCGTCGCGGCCACCTCGGGGCGGCGGCGACGGAAGCCGCGCACGTACCCCTCGATGTCGAGGATGTCGCGGGCGAACGAGCCACGCGGCACGGCGCGGGGTTCGGTGTCCTCGGTGAAGACGGCCGGATCGCGGAACGAGGCCCCGTACGCGGCCGTGGAGGAACGCACCACCAGCTTGCGCAGCCGCGTCGCGCTCTGCGCGGCGGCGAGCAGCTGCATGGTGCCGATGACGTTCTGTTCCTTCATCGCCGCGCGACCGCCGTGGTTCGGGTCGGGCGCGCTGGTGACGGCGAGGTGGATGACCGCCTCGGCGTTCAGCTCGGCGATGGCACCGGTGGCGGCGCGCGCGTCGGCCCGGATCTGCTCGACGTCCGTCAGCAGGCCGGCGAGGGCCGGCGGCGGGGCGTGCGGATCCAGGCCGATGACACGTTCGATCCGCGGATCGGCAGCCAGACGGGAGGCCACCCGGGCGCCGAGAAAGCGGCTGACGCCGGTGACCACGACGACCCGCGGCGGGGCCGCGGCTTCAGACGACACCACGGGCGCCTCTCACGTGCGGCTTCTGCGGAAGACGGCAAGTGGACGGCCGGGCCGGTGGCCCGGCCGGGCGTCACTTGCCGAGACGGCGACGCTGGACGCGGGTCTTGCGCAGCAGCTTACGGTGCTTCTTCTTCGCCATACGCTTGCGGCGCTTCTTGACCACGGAGCCCATACGTAATGCCTCTCGAAACCATGTGGGGCCGGCCGCTGCGCGCGATGACACGCCGGCCGGACTGACAGCGGTTTGCCCCTCACCCCGGCGCCTTCGGCACACACAGGTATCACGGGCGAACCGGTCCAGCGTAGCGGCCCGCCCGCCCAGGGACCAACACGACCCCTGGCGAGCTCGCCCACGCTCCCCGCCGAGCAGGCCGGCGCTCGCCGGTGACACCGGCCCGCGCCCACCGGCGACACCGGCTGATCGGTCCTGGACTGCTCCGCGATCGGTCCCGGGCTGCTCGGTGAGCTCATTCGCCGGGCGGCCGGCGGGCCCGCTCCGGGCCGGCCGTGGCGGCCCGGCCCAGGGCCTCACAGTCGCGGCGTGCGGCGCCTGCCGGTCCGGTCAGGCCGTCTGCGAGAACGCTCCGCGCAGGTAGGCGTGCACGGCGTGCTCGGGCACCCGGAACGAGCGGCCCACCCTGACGGCGGTCAGCTCCCCGCCGTGCACCAGCCGGTAGACGGTCATCTTGGAGACCCGCATGAGCGCGGCGACCTCGGCCACGGTCAGGAAACGCACCTCGGCGAGGCGCTCCTCGGCTTGGGCTGGACCCGTCATCTCCTCGCACCGATCCTTTCGCAGGCGCCTCCGCCGCGGCCGGTCAGGCCTTGCGCCGCGGCGGTCGGGCGCGCGTGTCATCAGTACGGTATCGAGACGGCTGTTACCAGCGCGATGCGTTCCGTGAAATGGCCACAAAAAGTCAAGCCGACACGCGGTCTTTGCCCCGAAAGGTGACCTCTTTCCGTTGCGCGGGGGCCCGCCCTACTTCCGGCTGGCGAGGGCCTTGCCGAAGAACGCCATGTTCGCCGGACGCTCGGCCAGCCGGCGCATCAGGTAGCCGTACCACTGGTCGCCGTATGGCACGTAGACGCGGACCGTGTGGCCCGCGCCGGCCAGACGGGCCTGCTCCTCGGGGCGTACGCCGTACAGCATCTGGAACTCGAACTCGTCGGCGCGGCGGTCGAACCAGCGCGCCCGGTCCTCGGCGATGGCGATCAGCCGGGGGTCGTGCGTCGCGATCATGGGGTAGCCGTCACCCGACATGAGGATGTTCAGGCAGCGCACGTACGCCTTGTCGACGTCCAGCGCCGACTGGTAGGCCACCGACTCGGGCTCCGCGTACGCACCCTTGCAGAGCCGCACCCGCGACCCGGCAGCGGCCAGCTCCCGGCAGTCCCCCTCGGTGCGCCGCAGGTACGCCTGCAGCACCGCGCCCGTGGTCGGGTAGTCCTTGCGCAGCTCGGCGAGGATCTCGAGCGTCGAGTCCGTGGTGGTGTGGTCCTCGGCGTCCAGCGTCACCGTGGTGCCCGCCTCGGCCGCCGCGGCGCAGATCGCGTGCGCGTACTCGTACGCCATCCGGTCGTCGACCTTCTGACCCAGGGCCGAGAGTTTGACGCTGACCTCGGCCGCCGGCGTCAAGCCGGCGTCCTTCAGCCGGCCGAGGAGGGTCAGGTACTGGTCCTTGGTGGCCGTCGCCTGCTCCGCGGTCAGCGTGTCCTCGCCCAGGTAGTCGAGGCTGATGCCGAGACCGTCGTCGGCGAGCGCGCGGCTGGCGCGCAGCGCGTCGCCGACGCCCTCCCCCGCGACGAACCGCTTGACGATTCCCTTGGTGACCGGAGCGGAGGAGATCAGCCGCTCCATCCGGGACGACCCGGCGGCGGCGAGAAAGACGGATCGGAGCATGCAGCGAGCGTATCGCCCGTCCGGGCGCCGGTCGCGCCGAGCTTGTCCACAGCCATGTCCGTCGCGTGCCAGGTGAGGATACGGTTGTCCGGTGAACTTCGATGCGTACGCGCGCACGGCCGTGGAGCTGGTCAACGCCGGCCTCGACGACCTCGACGGGCTGAGGTCACTCTTCGGTGAGGACCTCGCCTGGATGGCCGACGAGGTCACGGAGAAGGACCTGGCGACGTTCCGCCGGGCCCGGCGCCGGCTGCGCGACGTCTTCGAGTACGGCACATCCGGCCGCGACGCCGAGGCGGTCGCCGAGCTGAACGCGCTGCTCGAGGCCCACCCCGTCCAGCCGCGCATCTCGGGCCACGACGCGAGCGACTGGCACATGCACGTGACCAGCCGCGGCGCCTCGGTCAGCGCGGAATACCTGGCGGGCGCGGCCTGGGGCCTGTCGGTCTGGCTCTGCGAGTACGGCAGCGCCCGCTTCGGCATCTGCGCCGACGACCGCTGCGGCAACGTCTACCTGGACACCTCGTCGAACAACTGCCGCCGTTTCTGCTCGGAACGCTGCGCCACGCGGTCGCACGTCGCCGCACACCGAGCCCGCAAGCGGGCTGCGACCCTCACGCCCGCGTAGCAGCGAGCCGACGGGGAACCAAGGCCAGCCGGGGCCTGGGCCGGGGGCCGGGCCAGCCCGCCGGGGACCGGGGCCAGCCCGCCGAGAGCCGGGCCAGCCCGCCGGGGACCGGGGCCAGCCCGCCGGGGACCGGGGCCAGCCCGCCGGGAGCCGGGCCAGCCCGCCGGGAGCCGGGGCCAGCCCGCCGGGAGCCGGGGCCAGCCAGGTCGGCGCCGGGCCAGCCAGGTCGGCGCCGAGCCGGCCAGACCACGGCCGGGCGTAGTCGGGTGAGGGGGGCCGAGCGCCGAGCCGGGCCCCGGGAGCCGCAGGCCGCTCGGTCAGGCGCCGGTGGTCGCCGGCGTGCTCGATTCCGCCGGGGCCAGGTGCCGCCGTGCGAATGCCAGCGATTCTCGCAAATCCTGCACACGCACGTCGCGGCTCTTCACCTTGCGGGTGGACACCTCCAGGGCCACCGAGCCGCGGAAGCCCCGCCCCGTCAGCGAGCTGAGAAGCTCCGCGCAGGGCTGCGCGCCCCGGCCGGGGACCAGGTGTTCGTCGCGGCCCTCGCCGGTGCCGTCGCCGAGGTGGACGTGTTTGAGGCCCGCGCCCATGCGGTCGGCCATCTCGAGCGAGTCGGTGCGGGCCGCGGCGCAGTGCGACAGGTCGAGCGTGTACGCGTCGTAGCCCGCCTCGGTCGGGTCCCAGCCCGGCACGTACGGCACGAAGTTCCGCCCCGCCATGCGTACGGGGTACATGTTCTCGATCGCGAAGGTCGTGTCGGGGTGCCGGGCCTGCACCTTGGCCAGGCCGTCAGCGAAGTTGCGGGCGTAGTCGCGCTGCCAGGTGAAGGGCGGGTGCACGACCACGGTGGGCGCGCCGAGGGTTTCGGCAAGCTCGGCCGCCTTGGTGAGGCGTTCCCAGGGGTCCGGGCTCCACACCCGCTGGGTGACCAGCAGGCATGGCGCGTGCACGGAGAGCACCGGGACGTCGTAGTGTTTCGCCAGGCCCTGCAGGGCGCCGGCGTCCTGGCTGACGGCGTCCGTCCAGACCATGACCTCGACGCCGTCGTAGCCCACCGTCGCCGCCATCTCGAACGCGGCCGCGGTCGGCTCGGGGAAGACGGAGGAGCTGGACAGGAGTACGGGGACACGGAAAGTCACGCGTCAAGGGTAGACCCGTCGGCCACCTCTGCCAGTTCCTCGGACGGTATACAAGGGGCAAACCCGGCCCGCTGCGCGCCGCCGCGGGGGATGCGCGCGTACGCTGTCGCAGGTGAGTCGCCGCACCCAGCTCCGCATTGTGATGGACGACGCGGCAGCCGCCCGCGCCCGCGAGGTCGATCTCGATTTCCCTCGCGAATGGATCGAATTCACCGACCCGGCCGACGACCAGCACGTGGTCCGCGCCGATCTGACCTGGTTGCTCTCCCGCTGGACCTGCGTGTTCGGCTCGGCCTGCCACGGCATCATCGCCGGGCGGGCGCAGGAGGGCTGCTGCTCGCACGGCGCGTTCTTCACCGACGCGGACGACGAGAACAGGATCAAGGCGGCGGCCGCCAAGCTGACGCCCGAGACGTGGCAGCACTACCGTCGCGGGTTCAAGAACTACACGGAGATGGACACGGTCGACGGGACGAAACCGGCCCGGCGTACGGCCACCCAGCCCGACGACGGCCCGTGCGTGTTCCTCAACGACGACAGCTTCCCGGCCGGCGGCGGCTGCGCCCTGCACGCCCAGGCGCTGCGCGACGGCGTGCACCCGCTCATCTACAAGCCGGACGTGTGCTGGCAGCTGCCCGTACGCCGCGAGCAGGACTGGTCCAAGCGCCCGGACGGCAGCAAATACCTGCTCTCCACGCTCACCGAGTTCGACCGGCGCGGCTGGGGCCCGGGTGGTCACGACCTCGACTGGTGGTGCACGTCGTCCCCCGACGCCCACGTGGGCACGGAACCCATGTATCGCTCGTACGGCCCGGAACTGGCCGCCCTGATCGGCCAGAAGGCCTATGACGAACTGGCCCGCCTCTGCGATGCCCGCCTCGAGTCGAAGATGGTCGCCCCCCACCCCGCCACCGTCGCCGCGGAAGCCGCCCAAAAGCCCAAAAGGCGCCCCGGCCGAGAACCCGCAACCCCACCGCGCTCATGAGCTGACGAACGCCCGAAGAGCCGGGGAGGCACGAAGCCGGCACCGACTCGCCCAGATGGCCCACAACGGCTTCGGGGGCGGGGACGGCCCACGCAGGGATCAAGCCTGACCGCCCGGAGTGGGTCGTCCCCGCCCCCCAAGCCCCGCCGCAACCCCACGCAGGGATCGAGCTTGACCGCCCGGAGTGGGTCATCCCTCCCCCCGAAGCCCCACCGCAACCGAACTCAGGGCTCGAACTTGTAGCCCAGACCACGCACGGTAACGATGTACCGAGGAGCGCTCGGCTCCGGCTCCACCTTCGAGCGGAGCCGCTTCACGTGCACGTCCAGCGTCTTGGTGTCGCCGACATAGTCGGCGCCCCAGACCCGGTCGATCAGCTGCCCCCGGGTGAGGACCCGGCCGGCGTTGCGCAGCAGCAGCTCGAGCAGCTCGAATTCCTTGAGCGGCAGCTGCACGCCGGCACCGTCGACCGTCACCACGTGGCGCTCGACGTCCATCCGTACCGGGCCGGCCGCCAGCGTCGGGGTGGTGACCTCGGCCGCTTCCGCGCCCTGCCGGCGCAGCACGGCCCGGATGCGGGCGACCAGCTCGCGCGGCGAGTACGGCTTGGTGACGTAGTCGTCCGCGCCGATCTCCAGGCCGACGACCTTGTCGATCTCGCTGTCGCGGGCGGTCACCATGATGATCGGTACGGCGGAACGCTGCCGCAGTTGCCGGCACACCTCGGTGCCGGACATCTCGGGCAGCATGAGGTCGAGCAGGACGATGTCGGCGCCGGTCCGGTCGAACTGGGTCAGCGCCGAGGTGCCGGTCGGGGCGACCGATACCTCGAAGCCCTCCTTGCGGAGCATGTACGACAGGGCGTCGGAGAACGACTCCTCATCCTCGACCACGAGCACGCGAGCCAATGGGGGTTCCTTTCGGTGCTTTCCGCGGCCGTCAGGCCGAGGGGAGCCCGGCCGCGCCGGACTCGATCTCAATCGCCGCCGGTAACGGCAGCGGGGATTCCGGGGGGCGCGCCGGTAGGCGCAGGGTGAACGTCGAACCTCCACCCAGTGTGCTGGAGACGTCGACGCGGCCGCCGTGGTTCGTGGCGATGTGCTTGACGATGGCCAGGCCGAGGCCGGTGCCGCCGGTGGAGCGGGACCGCGCCTGGTCGGCCCGGTAGAAGCGTTCGAAGATCCGGTCGACGTCGTGCGGGGCGATGCCGATGCCCTGGTCGGTGACGTCGATCTCGATCCACTCGTCGTCCTGGCGCATGGTGAGCGCGACGCGGGTGTCCTCGCCCGAGTACGCGATCGCGTTCTCGACGAGGTTGGTCACGGCGGTGGCGACCTGACTGTCGCTGCCGTACACGGTGGCGCCCTTGGGGCCGGTGTAGACGACCTCGATGCTCTTGGCCGCCGCGGTGGTGCGGGTGCGGTCGATGACCTCCGCGATGACCCAGTCCAGGGCGACGGGTTCCGGCGTGGGCAGCGGTTCGGCGCCCTGCAGCCGGGTGAGCTCGAGGAGCTCGTTGACGAGCCGGCCCATGCGGGCGGACTCGTGGTGGATCCGGTCGGCGAAGCGCCGGGCCGCGATGAGGTCCTCGGACTGCGCCTCGAGCGAGGTCTCGGGGAGCTCGGTGGCGTCCAGGAGCGCCTCGGCGAGGAGTTGCAGCGCGCCGATCGGCGTTTTGAGCTCGTGGCTGACATTGGCCACGAAGTCGCGCCTGACCCGGGCGAGGCGGTGCGATTCGGTGACGTCGGCGGCCTCGACGGCGACGTGGGTGGAGTTGAGGGCGACGGCGCGCAGGTGCAGCCCGAGCGGCGCCGACGTGTTGCCGGCCTTGCCGCGGGGCAGGTCGAGTTCGACCTCGCGGCGCACGCCGGTGCGGCGCACCTGGCCGGCGAGGGTCCGCAGGATCGGGTGCGCGGCGATGGTGCCCGGGGCCCCGCCGGAGCGCAGCAGCCCCATGGCGCGGGCGGCCGGGTTCACGAGCACCGGGTGGTCGTCCGCGTCGAGCACGACCACGCCGACCCGCAGCGAGTCGAGGCTCTTGCGGCCCAGGCCCTTGAGCCCGGTCTTGCCGGTCGGCTCCTCGTCGGTGTCGATCTTCCGTCCCCCCTCGCTCGCTCCGGCCGGCGCGGATCGGGTCACCGGCCGCTCCGGCCCGCGGGTGCGGGACAGCAGCCATCCCGCCGCTACGCCGACGGCGAGCGCGACGAGGATGAGAGCGAGGCCGTACACCGTGTCCACGCAGCGATCGTAGGGTCATTGTTTACCTGACCCGTACGGCTAACCGGACAAATCCGGCGTGCTTCGAACAATGTTCACCACCCGGCCCGGCGTCGTTCACCGCCGTTCATGTCCGCGCCGCCGAGCCCTCCTAGCGTTGCCCGTGCAAGCCCTGCTCACCCCGGCTGCCGGCCAGGTTCCGGCCAGCCTCGACCCCGGGACGAGAACATGCGTGAGGAGTTCCAGGCGGACCTCAACGAGGTCAGTCGCCTGCTGGTGACGATGGCGGAGGCGGTACGCGCCGCCCTGCGCAAGGCGACGACCGCGCTGCTGACCGCGGACCGGGAGGCCGCCGAGTCGGTGATGGCCCGCGACGCGGAGGTCGACGACATCTACCGCCAGGTCGAGACGAAGGTGGCCGACACCATCGCGCGGCAGGCGCCGGTCGCCTCCGACCTGCGGATGGTGATCACCGCGCTGCACATCTCCGCCGATCTGGAGCGGATGGGCGACCTGGCCGAGCACGTGGCGAAGACGGCGCTGCGCCGGCACCCGTCGCCGGCGGTCCCGGCGGAGCTGCGTCCGGTCTTCCGGCAGATGGCCGAGGTCGCCGACCGGATGGCCGACAAGATCACCACGGTGCTGGCCCGTCCCGACGCCGGCCTGGCGGCCGAGCTGGAGAAGGACGACGACGCCATGGACGACCTCGAGCGCGACCTCTTCAAGGTCCTACTCGCCGACGACTGGCCGTACGGCGCCGAGACCGCGATCGACGGTGCCCTCCTGGGCCGCTTCTACGAGCGATACGCCGACCACGCCGTCAACTCCGCCGAACAAATGCTCTACCTCATCACCGGCCACCCCGTTAACCCATAACCCCACAGCGCGGTGAAGCGCCGGATGCCACGAACGCATCCGGCGCTTCACGCTGCCACAGAACATCTGGTCGCTGTCACCAGGCCCCGGCGTCAAGTAGTGCAAGCAGAGCGACCACAACGCTTTTCGGGGGCGGGGATGCCGCACTCCGGGCGGTCAGGCTTGATCCCTGCGTGCGGCATCCCCGCCCCCGAAAAGCCCCCAGAGTGAGAAATCAGCGACCCTGATTGGCGACGGCGGCCGCCGCTTCCTTGGCCAGCTCGGGGTCCAGGTACGCGCCGCCGGTGGTGACCGGGCGCAGGTTGTCGTCGAGGTCGTAGCGCAGCGGGATGCCCGTCGGGATGTTGAGCTTCGCGATGGCCTCGTCGGAGATCTGGTCGAGGTGCTTCACGATGGCGCGCAGGCTGTTGCCGTGCGCGGCCACGAGCACCGTCTTGCCCGCGCGCAGGTCCGGGACGATCGCGTCGTACCAGTACGGCAGGGCGCGCAGGAGCACGTCCTTCAGGCATTCCGAGCGGGGCTTGAGCTCCGGCGGCAGCTCCGCGTAGCGCGGGTCGTCGAACTGCGAGTACTCGTCGTTGTCGTCGATGGGCGGCGGGGGCACGTCGTACGACCGGCGCCAGAGCATGAACTGCTCCTCGCCGTACGTCTCGAGGGTCTGCTTCTTGTCCTTGCCCTGCAGGGCGCCGTAGTGGCGCTCGTTGAGCCGCCAGTGCCGCTTGACCGGGATCCAGTGCCGGTCGGCGGTGTGCAGCGCGATCTCGCTGGTGCGGATCGCGCGGCGCAGCACGCTGGTGTGCACGACGTCCGGCAGGAGGCCGTGCTCCTTCAACAACTCGCCGCCGCGGCGGGCCTCCGTCTCACCCTTGGCGTTCAGGTCGACGTCGACCCAGCCGGTGAAGAGGTTCTTGGCGTTCCACTCGCTCTCGCCGTGGCGCAGCAGCACAAGGGTCCCAGTCATGACCTCCATCCTGCCGCAACGCGAGACCGGTCGTACGCCGACCCCGAGTGGCGACCACCACGTGGAAACCGGGCTGCGCGGCCCGGGGCGGATCACTAGGTTGTAAGTCCGGAAGGTTCTACCGGTGCTTACACGGGGGTGCGGGCGTGCGCGGGTGGGTGCGGGAAGCGGCGGGTGGGCTGCCCCGGCAGTTCTGGTTCCTCTGGACCGGCACGCTGATCAATCGGCTCGGCGCGTTCGTCGTCATCTACCTGGCCATCTACCTCACCCAGGACCTGCATTTCTCGCAGAGCCAGGCGGGCCTGGTGCTGGGGGCGTACGGCGTCGGCGGCGCGATCGGCACGATGACCGGCGGGGTGCTCACCGACCGGTGGGGCCGGCGCCCGACGATGCTCACCGCGCAGTTCGGCGCGGCCACGCTGATGCTCACGCTGGGTTTCGCCGGGGAGTTCTGGCAGTTGCTCGCCGGCGCCTGGCTGCTGGGCGTCTTCGCCGAGGGGGTCCGGCCGGCGTTCCAGGCGATGATGGTCGACGTGGTCCCCGACCGGGACCGCATCCGCGCGTTCTCGCTGAACTACTGGGCGGTGAACCTGGGCTTCGCCGGCGCCGCCATCCTCGCCGGGTTCGCCGCGAAGTTCGACTACCTGCTGCTGTTCGTGGTGGATGCGGGCACGACGCTGATCACGGCGCTGATCAGCCTGGTGTTCATCGCGGAGACCCGGCCGGTCCGGGTGGCGGTGCGCCGGGCCCGCGGCGGGCCGGGCCTGGGTACGGTCTTCCGCGACCGCGTCTTCGTGGGCTTCCTCGCGCTGAACTTCGTGATCGTGCTGGTGATCATGCAGCACATGTCGACGCTGCCGATCGCGATGAGCGCGGACGGCCTCAGCCCGGCCACCTTCGGGTGGGTGATCGCGGTGAACGGGCTGTTGATCGTGGCGGGTCAGCTGTTCGTGCCGAAGCTCATCGACGGCCACCACCGGTCCCGGGTGCTGGCCCTGGCGACGCTCATCATGGGCGTCGGCTTCGGCCTCAACGCGTTCGCGGGCTCGGCCGCCTTCTACGCGATGACCGTGGTGATCTGGACCCTAGGCGAGATGCTGCAGAGCCCGTCGAACTCGGCGCTGGTCGCCGAGCTGTCGCCCTCGTTGCTGCGGGGCCGCTACCAGGGCGTCAACTCGCTGTCGTGGTCGGCGGGTTCGGCGCTGGCGCCGGTGATCGGCGGCTTCGTCCAGCAGCACGCGGGCAGCGCGGTGCTGTGGCTGGGCTGCGCGGCGCTCGGCGTGCTGGTGGCCGTCGGCCAGCTGCTGTCCGGCCCGGCATGGGAACGCCGCTCGGCCGCCCTGCGCCTCTCGCAGCGCAAGCTGACGACCCCGGCACCCGCCGCGACGGAGACGCTGCACGAGGAAGACATCACTCCGCCGCAGCAGGTGCCGGTTCCGGTGGACGACTAGGGCGTGAAGACGACCCTCGCACGCAGGCGCCGGAAGCCGGTGCGTTCGAGGTCTGCCACGGTCGCGACGCGGTGCGCGTCCACGTCGGCCACGACCTCCCGGGCGCCGGCCTCGGCCAGCGTCCCGGTCGCATCGGCGAGCAGATCACCGCGGGCGGCCGGGTCCAGCACGCCGAGGTAGACCAGCAGCGGGTAGCAGGCGTCCCCGGCCGTACCGGCGAGGCCCACCGGCTCGCCGCCGGTCAGGGCCACGCGCCAGTCGCCCGGCGGGCCGCCGAGCCACGCGAGCGGGTCGGTGGCGAGGTCCACGCCGGCCACCGCCCGGGCCGTCTCGGCGCCGGTCAGCACCTCCGGCGCGGCGATGCGGGCCACCAGGTCGTTGATCTCGGCGGCATCGTGGGCCGGGCGGAACGTGTGGCGCCCCGAGGCCGCGGGCAACGGCGTACCGGTCCAGGTGAAGCGCAACCGCTCACCTCGCTCGACGAGGCCGGCGAGCCGGGCCGCGGTCATGGGTCTTTCCACGACGGCCTTGACCTCCGGCCGGCGCCGCCAGAACGCCGGCGCCGCCGCGTAGTACGGCCGGGGACCGCCGAAGGCCTCGTGGGCGGCACGCAGCAGCGCGGCGCCCACCTCGGGCTCGGCGGCCACGTCGAACCGTTCCAGCCACGGATCGCCGACCGCTCCCGGCGGCTGGACCCAGGCCGCGCGGGCGACGACGCGACCGCCGCGCAGGGCGACCCAGGTGTTCCCGGGACGGTAACCGCCGGTGGCGAGGCCGTCGGCGTACGGGATCTGCCGCAGCTCGGGCAGCGGGTCGGGCAGCGAGTCGAACAGGGTTTCCTCGCCCGCGACGAGCGGGCGGACGACCACGTCGGTCATGGGGAACCTCCGGGAGAGCGGACGCCCCGGCTCAGCTCCGCGTGGACGCCGGGACGCGGAGGGGGCGCAGAACATCGGACATTGTTCTGACCTCCTTCCGGCTCATCGGCGTACCGGAGAACCTAGCAGGCCCACACCAGCTCGCCGCCCAGCCCGTCGACCACACCTGCTGAACCGTACGCTGATCCACTTTGAGGGTCATTTATAACCTTCGATCGTGCTGCCCGCTTCACCTCACGCGGTTGTGTGACCACCCCATGCCGGAAGGTTCGAGTGAGAACAACCATGCGCCGGGGAGCCGCGGTCGTCGGGGCTGTCGCCCTGGCCGTTTTCGGGTTGGCGACGGGTGCACAGACGGCGCCTGCGCGCGGAGGCAGCCGTGCAGGCGGTTCCGGGCGCCGAGGTAGTGCCGGACAGCTACATCGGGCTCGGGCTCACCGAACCGCCTGCTCTACACCGGCGCCTTCTGGCCAGCTGGGCTCGGTCCGCGTTCACACGCGCGGGTCCAGCCCGTGGCGATCAGGCCGAGCGCGGCTGCATAGGTCACCATCACCAGGACGTCGTGTGCGGGCAGGCGCACCCCGGCCGCGCCCACGCCGATCAGTAGATCGGAGACGAGGAAGAGTGCGCCGCCGACGGCGACGCGACGAGAAACCCCCGCGGCTGCCGCGGCCATGGCGGTCAGCGTCAGGCTGTAAACCAGCACGGGTACGCGCAAAGTGCCCAGCTTCGACCACAGCATCGCGTTGGCAGCCACCCAGAACGCACCGTAGGCGAGACAGGCTCTGCCCGACGGCTTGGGGAAGGCCGCGATCAGGCAGAGCTGTGTGCCGAGGAAGAACAGCATCCCGGCGAGGAACGCCACCTCCCCCGGCACCAGCAGCGCGATGTCTCCCGCCGTCGCGAAGCACAGCGCCACGACGACCATGTCACGCCGACCGCGCTGCAGCAGGTATCCGATGAGAACCGGCGCCAGCAGCGGCTTGGCGATCCACTGCAGCGCCGTCCAGTCCGCCGCGACCGCGACGATCTCGATCACGGCGACAGCCAGGAACAGTAAGCCTTTGCCAACGTGACGACGGCCTCGGTTGCCGGCGCCGGACAGGGGCCCGACGGCTTCAGGCCTGACGTCAGGTTCAAAGTTGCTCATTGTCATGCGGCGGGCTGCCAGCCGGGACGGCCGAACAGGTAGCCGGCGCGGTCCCGCCAGGTACGCGCCGAGCGCAGGTCACGCCAGATAGCCGCGTACTCGTGCGTCGCGACACGCAGCGGGTTGTACGTCTCGATGTTGCTGGTCAACCCGTACTTCACCTGTTCGCCCTCGGGCTCGAAGCTGCCGAACAGCCGATCCCAGACGATCAGGATGCCGCCGTAGTTGCGGTCCAGGTACGGATCGTTGGAGCCGTGGTGCACCCGGTGGTGCGACGGCGTGTTGAAGAACCACTCCACCGGGCGCGGCAGCCTGTCGACACGCTCGGTGTGCAGGAAGAACTGGTACGCCAAACTGACCGACTGCTGCAGGAAGATCATCCACGGCGGGAAGCCGAGCGCCGCAAGCCCGAGCCAGAACGGCAGCGACGTCATCGGCGTCCAGCTCTGCCGCAGCGCCGTAGACAGGTTGAAGAACTGGCTGGAGTGGTGCACGACGTGCCCGGCCCAGAGCACCCGCACCTCGTGGTGCAGCCGGTGGAACCAGTAGTAGGCGAAGTCGTCGGCGAAGAACAGCAGCACCCACACCCACCAGTCGTGCGGGTCGAGCTTGATCGGGCTGAGCACGTAGAGCCCGGCGAACGCGACCGCGGTCACCAGCTTCCATGGCACGCCGACGACCTGGCTTCCGATGCCCATGGAGAGGCTGGTGGCGGTGTCGCGCGCCTCGTAACCCTTCTCCTCGTCGTCGGGCAGGAACCGGAACGACAGCACCTCCATGACGATGAGCAGCAGGAACGCGGGTACGGCGTAGAGGACTGCGGGTATCACCGGGTGGGCTCCCCTCTCGTTGTGGTGGTGCTGTTGACGGCCTGTCCCACTCCCTCTTTCCTCACCGTCTCTCCCCCGGCTGCCTCTCCCCCGGGACCACCTTTCCCCGGACCGTTACTCCCTTGACGGACTCTTCCCTGACGACGGTGGAGAGCAGTGCCCGTGCGGCGGTCTCGGCGCCTGAGGCATCACCTGCGGCGATCAGAGCGGAGAGACGGCGGTGTGCGGCGACGTCCAGCAGCTCAGCGGTGCGCCGGTCCGGTGGGACGTGCCCGACGGCGAGCGCGCCGGCGGTCAGGCTGTTGAACGCCAGCAGGTAGGCGATGTTGCCCGAGCCCTCCACGATCCGCCGCCACACGGCCAGGTCGACCGCACCCATCCGTTCCAGGTCCGGAACCGCCTCGGCATAGGCCTCCACAGCCTCGGCGATGGCCGCGCGCGCTGCCGGGGTGGCCCGTTCGGCGCAGAGCCGGGCCGCGTCGGCACCGATGCACGCACGCATCTCCAGAACGTCGCGTGCCAACGTGTCCACCGGAAGCACGTCACCGGCCGCGGTGAGCGCCATGGCCAGGTCCAGCCCCGCCGTGGCCCGCCAGTCCTGCACCCGGGTGGCACCACCCTGGCTGACCCTCACCAGCCCGAGCTGTTGCAGCCGGCGCAACGCCTCCCGGATGGCGTGCCGGTTGACCCCGAACGCCGCAGCCAGCTCACGCTCGCTCGGCAACGCCTCCCCCGCCCCGTAACGACCGGCGACAACAGCATCCCGGAGGCGGCCGAACACCTGGTCCGACACCGTCTCCCGCGACAGCGGGTCGAAAGTCATGCCCGGGAGTGTGCCCGCCCTCACATCAGCCCGTCAACTGGTTGGACCAGTTAGGCGACCGGCCGACCACACGGCCGCCTGCGCCGGTGACTCATCGACATCGGCCGCGCCGACTGTTCGGCAGGCTCACACCAGCTCGGCGACCACCATCGCGGTGAGGTCCACATGGGGCAGCAGCCGGCCCTGGGCCTCCGTACCGATCTTGACCAGCGGGCCGCGCTGCAGCAGCGCGCCGGGGTCGGCGGTCTCCTTCGGCGCGGTCTCCTCCCAGACCGAGTCCTCGATCGCGTGCAGCGCGGGGACGACGAAGCCGATCAGCTCGCCGCCCGGCCCGTCGACCAACAGCACGCGCGCGGTCCTCGGGTCCGGCACGCCGGGCACGCCGAGCAGCTGCGGCAGGAACATCAACGGTACGGAGAGCTTGCGGTGGGCGAAGAACCCGAGCAGGGCGCCGGCGTCGTCGACCGCGATCGCATTCTCCGGGTACGGGACGATCTCGGTGATCTGGCTCAGCGGCGTCGCCGCCTCGATGCCCACGCTGTACGTGAGGAACTTGCGGACGCTCGGCACGACCTGGCGCCCGTCCGGACGGTCCTGGTCCCGGCCCGCGTTCCGGGCCACCGGCGCCGGCTCGGCGGCGGCCCCGGCCGCGTTCAGGGGTACGCCGAGACTGCCCAGCGCGTCCAGTTCGGCATCCGCCCGCAACGCCTCGCCGTTGAGCAGCAGGTGCTGATCCCCCGAGCCGGTGCGCAGCACCCCGGACAGGAACCCGTCCTTGCTCATCCCGACCGGCGGGAGCGGGAGCACGTCCCCCACCGGCACCGAGGCGATGTCGGCGATCTCCGACACGGTGAGCACGACGACGCCCCGCGGCGTGGCCAGCACGACGCCGCGCAGGTTGCCGTCGTCGGGCACGGCGCCGAGGCCCAGCAGCTTGAGCGGGTCGACCGCCGGCACCGCCTTGCCGTGCAGGTGGACGACGCCGCGGACGGACGAGCCGTCGAGCGGCGAGGAGTGCAGCGTGAGCTGGGGGACGACCGAGTGCACGTGACCCACGTCGATGCAGAGGCCGACCGGCCCGCAGCGCAGCAGGAGCACCGTACGCCGCGACGTGTCGGTGTCGAGGCCGCCCAGCCCGGCCATCGACGCGCGGGGGCCGGTGTCGCGGACGACCGGGACGCCCGGCAGTCCGGCGATCGCCTCGGCGTCCAGCAGGGACACCACCGCGCCGTCCTCGGGCCGCTCGAAGGTGTGCGAGAACAGCGCGGGCCGCTCGCCGCCGACGGAGACCGGCAGCAGCGACTCGGTCCGGATCCGCGTCACCCCCTCGATCTCGTCGCCGAGCAGCCCGAACAGCCGGTCGCCACGGGCGACGATGACGATCACCCTGCCCTTGTCGTCGTCCGGGGCGTACCCGGCGAGCCGGCGCAGGTCCAGCACCGGGATCACGACGTGCCGCAGGTTCACCGCGCCCAGCAGCCCTTGCGCCGTGGCCGGCAGCGGGCTGAACGCCGGCGGTCGCATGATCACTTCGCGGAGCTCGTCCAGCGGCAGCGCAACCCGGACGCCGCCGGCGTGGAACACCCCGTACCGGGCCTCGGTCGCCATCACCGGGCCATGGTTCCCTCCGGCGCCATCGCGGCGTCGGTGCCGATCAGGTCGTTGATGAGCTCGTTGACCGAGCGCGACGCGCTCTGCTGCAGCTGGGTGGAGTCGGCGATCCGCTTGATCGACTCGGTGGTGGAGGCGACGCTCTTCAGGATCTGCCCGAACGCGTCCTGCGCGCGGTGCGAGACCGTGGAGCCCTGCCCGACCCGCTGCGCGGACTCGTGGATCAGCGTGGTGATCTCCCGTGCCGCGTCCGACGACCGCTCGGCCAGCTTGCGTACCTCGCCGGCCACCACGGAGAAGCCGACACCGTGCTCACCCGCCCGGGCCGCCTCGATCGAGGCGTTGAACGCCAGCAGGTTGGTCTGGCTGGCGATCTCCCCGATCACGTTGACGATGGCGGCGATCTGGTCGGAGGACTTCTCGATCAGGTCGATCGCCTCGATGGATTTGCGCAGCTCCTCGTAGCCCTCCTGGGCGTTCTGCTGGGTCTCCCCCGCCAGCCGGCTCGCCTGCTGGGCGCTGACCACGATCTCGTCGATCGAGCCGGTCAGCTCGTTGATCGACCGGCTCATCTCCCGGGTCTTCGCCGAGAGCAGCTGCTCCAGCTGGACCTGGTCGGTGATGTCGTGGGCGTACTTGACGACCTTGAACGGGCGGCCCTGCATGTCGAAGATCGGGTTGTACGTGGCCTGGATCCACACGTCGCGGCCGAACTTGCCGACCCGGTGGAAGCGCCCCGTCAGATACTCGCCCTTGCGCAGCCGCAGCCAGAAGTCGCGGTACTCGGCCGAGGTCACGTAGTCCGGGGTGCACAGCATGCTGTGGTGTTGACCGACCAGTTCCCGCGCCGAGTAGCCGAGCGTCCGCTGGAAGTTCTCGTTCGCGAGCAGGATCGTGCCCTCGAGGTCGAACTCGATGACCGCCTGCGCGCGGTTGATGGCCTGGTCCTTGCCCTCGTACTCGGCGTTGCGCAGCTTCGCCTCGGTGATGTCGGCGGCGTACTTGACGACCTTGTACGGCCGCCCGTCCAAGTCGAAGATCGGGTTGTACGTGGCACGCAGCCACACCTCCCGGCCGTCCTTGGCGACACGCTTGTAGACGCCGGAGTCGAACTCGCCCCGGGCCAGCCTGTCCCAGAACGCCAGGTACTCGGCACCGGCCGCGTCCTCCTTGCCGACGAACATCCGGTGGTGCTGACCTCGTACCTCCTCGATGGAGTAGCCGACCACGTCGAGGAAGTTGCGGTTGGCGGCCAGCACCCGGCCCTGCAGGTCGAACTCGACGACCGCCTGCGCGCGGCTGATCGCCTCCACCTTGCCCTCGTACTCGGCGTTGCGCAGCTTGCCGTCGGTGACGTCGGTGGCGTACTTGACGATCTTGAAGGGCCGGCCGTCCAGGTCGAAGATCGGGTTGTACGACGCCAGCAGCCACACCTCCTTGCCGTCCTTACCGATCCGCTTGTACTCGCCGGACTCGAACTCGCCGCGGGACAGCCGTTCCCAGAAGCGCCGGTACTCGGGGCTGCGGGCCGCCTCGGGCTCCACGAGCAGGCGATGGTGCTGGCCGCGTACCTCATCGAGCTTGTAGCCGACCACGGCGAGGAAGTTCTCGTTGGCGTCGAGGATGTGGCCCTCGAGGTCGAACTCGACGACCGCCTGCGCCCGGCCGATCGCGGTGACCTTGCCGACGTACTCGGCGCTGCGCAGCTTGGCCTCGGTGACGTCGGTCGCGTACTTCACCACCTTGAACGGCCGGCCGTCCAGGTCGAAGATCGGGTTGTACGACGCCTGCAGCCACACCTCGCGGCCGCCCTTGGCCACCCGCTTGTACTCGCCGGACTCGAACTCGCCGCGGGAGAGCGCCTGCCAGAAGTTGCGGTACTGGGCGCCGCGCGCCTCCTGCTCGTCGACGAAGATCCGGTGGTGCTGGCCCCGGATCTCGTCGAGCGTGTAGCCCATCGTGTTGAGGAAGTTCTGATTGGCGTCGAGGATCGTGCCGGCCAGGTCGAACTCGACCACCGCCTGCGCCCGGCCGATCGCGGTGACCTTGCCCTCGTACTCGGCGTTGCGCAGCTTCGTCCCGGTCATGTCGAGGGCGTACTTCACGATCTTGTACGGCCGCCCGTCCAGGTTGAGGATCGGGTTGTACGTGGCCCGGATGTAGACCTCCCGCCCGCCCCGGCCGACCCGCTTGTACTCACCGGACTCCGCCTCGCCGGTGCGCAGCCGCTCCCAGAACTGCTCGTACTCGGGGCTGTCGGCGTACCGCTCCTCGCACAGCATGCGGTGGTGCTGGCCGACCAGGTCGCCGAGCGAATAGCCGACCAGCTCCAGGAAGTTCTCGTTGGCGGACAGGATGACGCCGTTGAGATCGAACTCGATGACCGCCTGGGTCCGGTCGATCGCGGCGTTCTTGCCCTTGAGCTCGGTGAGGTGCCGCCGGTCCTCGGTGATGTCGTACGCCGTCACCAGCACCAGCTGACCGTCGGCCTGCCGTACGCCCGGCTCCATCGGCACCGGCCCGCAGTTGAGCCGCAGCCACTTGTGCCGGTCGGCGTGATCGACGACCTCGATGACCTGCTCCAGGTACTCGCCGCCACGCGCGGCGTCCAGCATCCGGTCCACCGCGCTCGCGGAGGTGTTCCACAGCTCGCTCAGCCGCTGCCCGGCCACGTCGCTCCCGTCCCGGCCGACCAGGTCGCAGAACCGGTCGTTGGCCGCCACCACCACGCCGGACCTGGCGTTGACCGTGGCGATCAAACGCTCGTGCAGCAGCAGCGCGAGGGAGGCTTGCTGAAGCACGGGATCCGAGGCGAGCGGGGCGGAGGACTGAGCCATCTGGGCTGCTCCTGGAGATCGTTTCCGGGACGTCACCTACCCGTTCGGCCGATGACCGGAGGGGCTGAGCCCGCCCGCACGTTCCGCGGGCAATTGGCCTTAAGGGCGAGTTGGGCATCGTCCGTGAGGTTTGAGTTGCCGGGTGTGACGGTCCCGACAGATGGCAGAGTGCCAAGTGGCTTGTGAGGCTTGACGGCCCCAACTAGCGTGGTCGATGGACGCCGAACCGTTAGTTCGGGGAACGGGTTGCCCTCCGGGGCCGCCGCGGATCGGTGTTCGGGGACGGGTGGCATGAGCCGTTGGGGGACGGCGCGACCCGAGACCGGCGGTATGTGCGGGCGACGCCTATGGGGATGGGTGTCGCCCGCCGCCGCCGGCGCCAATCGTGATCATCAGCCCGGCCGGAGCGCCGGGCTTCCGCATGTCCGGGCCCGAACGCCCGCCCGGCCCCGACCGCGTGCCCGGCCCCGACCGCGTGTCCAGGCCCGACCGCGTGCCGGGCTCGCGCGAGACCCGCCGCCCGCGTCGGGCCTCGCGGGTCCGGCCGGCGGTCAGTGGGTGGTGGTCTGGCGGGTTCGGGCGGCCGTCGCCGCCACCCGCCGCTCCCGCGCCGGCCCGGCGACCAGGTGCAGCGCAGCCCCGATGGCACCCACCGCCGCGACGATCAGCCAGTGTGCCGGGCCGAACGCCTGCAGGCTCGCCCCGCCCAGCGCCGGCGCCAGGAACGACGCCGCCGGGAACGTCAGGAAGAACACCGCCTGGTAGCGCCCCCGCAGCTCCGGCGGGGCCAGCTCGGAGTTGATCTCGGCGTTCGGCGGCGCCGCGAGCATCGAGCCGATCGTCCAGACCGCTCCGGCGAGCAGGTAGAAGGGCAGGCTGTCCGCCGCGGCCAGCACCGCGAAGCCGGCGGCCATCACAGCCAGCGAGACGGCGAGGACGCGGGCCTTGCGGTGCCGGTCGATGAGCTTGGGGACGAAGAGCTGACCGGTCACGATCAACGCTCCGCTCAGCGCGGTGAGCAGGCCGTAGCCGGCCGGGCTCAGGCCGTCGTCGCGCATGGCCAGCGGCACGATCGTGTTGGTCTGGCTGTAGAGCAGCGCCTGCAGGAGGGTGAGCCCGACGAAGGCCAGGAAGATCCGGTCGGTCAGCGCCGTGCGCATTCCGCCGATCTCGGCCTGCGGCAGGGTCGTGCGCTGCCGGGTCTCCGGCACCTTCCAGAAGATGAGTACGCAGGTCAGCGCCGTCGACGCCGCGTCGATGAGGAACAGGCCGACGTAGCTCCACTCGGCCAGCACCCCGGCGAGCAGCGATGCGCCCGCCATGCCCAGGTTGAACGCCCAGAACTGCAGGTTGAAGGCGCGGGAACGGTTCTCCGCGGGCACCACGTCGATGATCGCTGCGACGAACGCGGGGCCCGGCATCGCCTGCGCCAGGCCCAGGAGCAGCGCGAAGAAGGCGATCATGTGCAGCTCGGTGCTCAACGCCAGCGCCACGAGCAGCACCGCCGTGGCCAGATGTGAGGCCAGCAAGGTGGAGCGGCGGCCCCAGCGGTCGGTGAGGACGCCGCCGAGCAGGGTCCCGGCCACGCCGCCGATGCCGTACGCGCCGACGATGAGCCCGGCCAGCGCTGTGCTCGCCCCCCGCTGCGCCGTCAGGTACAGCGACAGGAACAGGACCGTGAAGCCACCGACGCGGTTGATGAGCAGCCCGGTCCAGAGGTACCAGTACGTGGGCGGCAACCCCCCGACCGCCTCCGACCACCACGCGCGCGCCTTCGGCACCGGCCCTCCAACTGGCAATGCTCTTAACTATTGCATTGACCAGGTTATCCGGCGCGGGGTCAGTCGCTCGTCGAGGGATCCGCGAAGTGGGCGAAGGCCTGCAGGTTGGCCAGCGATTCGCCGCGCTTGGCCCGCCACTCCCACTCGCGGCGGATGGCCGTGCCGAAGCCGATCTCCAGCATCGAGTCGAACGACTCGTCCGCGTATGTCAGCACCGACCCGAGCAGCCGGTCGAGCTCGTCCTCGTCGAGGCCCTTCAGCGACACCCGGCCGGTCAGGTACACGTCACCAGCCGCGTCGATGGAGAAGGCGACGCCGTACATGCGGGCGTTACGGCGCAGCAGCCAGGCCCACAGCTGCTCGTCGTTCTCATCGGGGTGGCGCATGACGAACGCCTCGATGCGCAGCGCGTGCTCACCGACGATCAGGTTGCAGGCGGTCTTGAGCTTGTGCGTACCGGGCATCGTGACGACCCATGACGAGTCGCCGGTCGATTCGCACGGCAGCTCGCGCTCCGCGCAGACGCGCTCGATGAGGGCTCCGACGTCGTTCACCACGAGAAGGAGCCTGCCAGACGCGCGGCGATGAGCGCACGGTGCTCGGACACGGCCTCGCGGTAGACGCGCAGCAGGCCTTCCGCCGTACGGTCCCAGGAGAAGTTCGACGCGTGCCGCACCGCGCCGACCGACAGCCGCAACCGCCGGGCCGGCGAGCGCAGCAGCCGGCCCAGCACCGCCGACCAGTCGGCGGGGTCGTGCCCGTCGACCAGGACGCCGCTGACGCCGTCCGTGACGGCCGTGACGAGGCCCCCGACGGCGGCCGCGACCACCGGCGTGCCGCAGGCCTGCGCCTCGAGCGCGACCAGCCCGAACGACTCGTTGTGCGAGGGGACGGCGACCAGGTCGGCCGACCGGTAGAGCGCGGCGAGCGCGTCGCCGGTCTGCGGCGGGAGGAACCGCACCTTGTGCGAGACGCCCAGCGACGCCGCCAGCTCGATGAGCGAGGTGGGCCGGTCGAGGCCGCTGCCGCTGGGACCGCCGCAGATCACCACGGTGACGTCGGCGTCGCGCATCGGCTCGGCGGCGAGCGCGCGGATCAGCACGTCCGGGCCCTTGAGGGGCTGGATGCGGCCGACGAACGCGACCACGTGCCCGCGCTCCGGCAGGCCGAGCCGGCGGCGGTCGGCGGCCTGGCCGGCGCCGGGGCGGAACCGGTCGAGGTCCACCCCGGGCTGCACCACGGACAGGCGCGTCGGGTCGGCCTCGTAGCAGGTGACGAGGTCCTGCGCCTCGAAGCGGGTGTTCGCGACGAGCCGGTCGGACTCCGCGACGACCTGTTCCTCACCGATCACGCGGGCCTTGGGCTCCGGCCGGTCACCGTCGGCGATGAGCCTGTTCTTGACCTTGGCCAGGGTGTGCGCGGTGTGCACGTGCGGGACACCCCAGCGTTCCCGGGCGAGCCAGCCGACCTGGCCCGACATCCAGTAGTGCGAGTGGATGAGGTCGTAGTAGCCCGGCGGGTTCGCGGCCTCGGCGCGCAGCACCCCGTTGGTGAAAGCGCACAGCTGCGACGGCAACTCTTCCTTCGACAGGCCCTCGAAGGGCCCCGCGGTGACGTGGCGCACGCTGACGCCGGGCGCCATCTCGACGACCGGCGGAAGCTCGCTCGACGTGGCCCGCGTGAAGATCTCTACCTCGACCCCGCGCTGGGCGAGCCGCCGGGAGACCTCGACGATGTAGACGTTCATGCCACCCGCGTCGCCGGTGCCGGGCTGCTCCAGCGGCGAGGTGTGCACGGAGAGGGTGGCGATGCGCCGGGGAGTCGGCCAGTGGCCTGCGGCCCACGGATCAGCCACGTCGTGTCCCTTCAAAAGCGGTCGAACGTAACGACGAACTGTTACGCCGTCGTTCATCTTCCCCGTCCGGACCGCCCGAACCCAATTCGGGCGGCCGGGCGTGACTCAGGTCATGAGGCAGGATCTAGGCATGGTGCAGAAGAACATCGCCGTCGTCACCGGCGCGTCCAGCGGCATCGGCGCGGCGACCGCCCGCCGGCTCGTCGCCGAGGGTTTCCACGTGGTCGCCGCGGCCCGCCGCGCGGACCGGCTCGAGGCCTTCGTCAAGGAGGTAGGCGAGGCGTCGGCGACCGCCGTGGCCTGCGACATCACCTCGGCGGAATCGGTCACGTCGCTGGCCGCAGCGGTGGACGGGCTGGGCGGTCCGGTCACCCTGCTGGTCAACAACGCGGGCGGCGCGCGCGGGATGGAGCCCGTCGCCGACGGCTCGGTCGACAACTGGCAGTGGATGTACGACGTGAACGTGCTCGGCACCCTGCGGGTCACCAAGGCGCTGCTGCCGGCCCTGGAGGCGAGCGGCGCGGGCACGGTCGTGACGGTCGGCTCGACGGCGGCCTTCACGGTCTACGAGGGCGGCGCCGGGTACACGGCCGCGAAGCACGCCCAGACCGCGCTGGTCGGCACCCTGCGGCTGGAGCTGGCCGGCAGGCCGGTCCGGGTCGTGGAGATCGACCCCGGCATGGTGCGGACCGAGGAGTTCTCCCTCAACCGCTTCGGCGACCCGGACAAGGCCGACGCGGTGTACGCCGGCGTCCGCGAGCCGCTGGTCGCCGAGGACATCGCCGACTGCATCGCGTGGGCGGCCACCCGTCCGCAGCACGTCAACGTCGACCGGCTGGTGGTCCGGCCGATCGCACAGGCCGCGCAGCACAAGGTCGTCCGCGAGAAGTAGCCGTGACCAAGCCGCTGGGCGCGATCACAAGGGGCACGACCAACCCCAACCGGCTGCGCCGGGTGGACAACTTCATCGCGTACCGGTGCGGCGGACTGCTGGCGTCCGCGGAGCGGCCGCTCGTCGTGGACCTGGGCTACGGCGCGACGCCGATCACCGCGATCGAGCTGCGGGCCCGGCTCGCGGCCGCGGTCCGCTCCGACGTGCGGGTGGCCGGCCTCGAGATCGATCCGGTACGGGTGGCCGCGGCGCAACCGTACGCGGACCCGCCCCGGCTCGAGTTCCACCGCGGCGGGTTCGAGCTGGCCGGCCTGCGCCCGGTGGTGGTCCGGGCGTTCAACGTCCTGCGCCAGTACGCCGAGGACGAGGTGGCCGAGGCCTGGCGCACGATGACCGCGACCGGGGCGCTGCTGGTCGAGGGCACCTGCGACGAGCTGGGCCGGATCGCCACGTGGGCGGTGGTCGAGGACGGCACGCCGCGGACGCTCACGCTGTCGGCCCGGCTGTCCGATCTGGACCATCCGGCGACGTTCGCGGAGCGGCTGCCCAAGGCGCTCATCCATCACAACGTGCCGGGCCATCCCGTCCACGAGCTGCTCGCGACGCTGGGCGCGGCGTGGGAGGCCAGCGCCACGCCGTTCGGGCCGCGGCAGCGCTGGCTCGCGACCGTGGACCGGTTCCGCTCGTCCCGGCCGGTGCTCGACGGGCCGGCGCGGTGGCGGCGGGGCGAGCTGACCGTGCCCTGGCCGCGATAGACATCGGGCCGGCCTCCGTGGTGGAGACCGGCCCGAATGCCCCGGGGGGTTACTTGAGGGTGACGTTGAACATCGGGTCGGCGGCGACCTTGCGGAAGGCGTTCAGGCCGGTCGTGGTGGAGTCCACGGAGATGTCGCGGTCGCCCTCGTCGTCGGC
>NZ_JBFAQM010000026.1:0-131478 GCF_040677315.1 Actinoplanes sp. NPDC049316
GTTCCCGGCCGCCGGCCGGCTGTTTTTGGTTTCACCCGGGGCCGGCCCTCGGGCCCGCCCCGCGATTCGTGCTCGTTGTCATGTGGAGCGATTAGCCGCGGTCACCGCTCGGGCGGGACCGGCGCCGGCGAGGCGCGTCGCCGCCACCCTCGCGGTCGCCGCGGGGAGCACGCTCCTCGCGGGGCTTGTCCGACGCCGCGGGAGCCGCGGCACCCTCGGGAGCCGCCTCGCCCTCGGGGCGGACCTTGTCGAGGTAGATCTTGCCGCGGTTGTCGATGTCCGCGATCGAGACCTCGACCTTGTCGCCGACGTTGAGGAAGTCCTCGACCTTCTCGACGCGCTTGCCGTCGCCCACCTTGGAGATGTGCAGCAGGCCGTCGCGGCCGGGCAGCAGCGAGATGAACGCGCCGAACGCGGCCGTCTTCACCACCGTGCCGAGGAACTTGTCCCCCACCTTCGGCAGGGTCGGGTTGGCGATGGCGTTGATCCGCTCGACCGCGGCCTCGGCCGACGGGCCGTTGGTCGCGCCGACGTAGATCGTGCCGTCGTCCTCGATGGAGATGTCGGCGCCGGTCTCGTCCTGGATCGCGTTGATCGTCTGGCCCTTGGGGCCGATGACCATGCCGATCTTGTCGACCGGGATCTTCACGCTGGTGACGCGCGGCGCGTACTCGCTCATCTCGGCCGGGCTGTTGATCGCCTGGTCCATGACCTCGAGGATCGTCGCGCGGGCGTCGTGCGCCTGCTGGAGCGCGCCGGCCAGCACGTCGGACGGGATGCCGTCGAGCTTGGTGTCGAGCTGCAGCGCGGTGACGAACTCGCTGGTGCCGGCGACCTTGAAGTCCATGTCGCCGAACGCGTCCTCGGCGCCGAGGATGTCGGTCAGCGCGACGTACTGCGTCTTGCCGTCGACCTCGTCGGAGATCAGGCCCATCGCGATGCCGGCGACCGGCGCCTTCAGCGGCACGCCGGCGCTGAGCAGCGACAGCGTGGAGGCGCAGACCGAGCCCATCGAGGTCGAGCCGTTGGAGCCGAGCGCCTCGGAGACCTGGCGGATCGCGTACGGGAACTCCTCGCGCGAGGGCAGCACGGGCACGAGGGCCCGCTCGGCCAGCGCGCCGTGGCCGATCTCGCGGCGCTTCGGCGAGCCCACCCGGCCGGTCTCACCGGTCGAGTACGGCGGGAAGTTGTAGTTGTGCATGTAGCGCTTGGACTTCTCGGGCGCGAGCGTGTCCAGGGCCTGCTCCATGCGCAGCATGTTCAGCGTGGTGACACCCATGATCTGGGTCTCGCCGCGCTCGAACAGCGCCGAGCCGTGCACCCGCGGGAGGATGCCGACCTCGGCGGTCAGCGGGCGGATGTCACGCGGGCCGCGGCCGTCGATGCGGACCTGCTCGCGCAGTACGCGCTGGCGCACCTCGGTCTTGGTGACCGAGCGGAACGCCGCGCTGATCTCCTTCTCGCGCCCCTCGAACCGGGCGTCGAGCAGCTCGTGCGCCTTGGCCTTGACGCGGTCGAGGGACTCCTCGCGCTCCTGCTTGGCGGCGATCTTCAGCGCCTCGGCGACCTCCTCGCGGACGGCCTCGACGACCGCGGCGTAGACGTCGTCCTGGTAGTCGAGGAAGACCGGGAACTCCTGGACCGGCTTCGCGGCGACCTCGGCCAGCTCGCTCTGCGCGCGGCACAGCTCGCGGATGGCCGGCTTGGCGGCCTCGAGCCCGCTGGCGACGACCTCCTCGGTCGGCGCGGTGGCGCCGGCCTGGATCAGCTTGACCGCCTGCGGGGTGGCCTCGGCCTCGACCATCATGATCGCGACGTCGCCGTCGGCGGTGACCCGGCCCGCGACCACCATGTCGAAGGTGGCGCGCTCGAGCTCCTCGAGGGTCGGGAACGCGACCCACTGGCCCTCGACGTGCGCGATCCGGGTCGAGCCCACCGGGCCGCTGAACGGCAGGCCGGAGAGCTTGGTCGACATCGAGGCGCCGTTCATGGCGACGACGTCGTACGGGTGCTGCGGGTCGAGCGCGAGGATGGTCTCGACGACCTGGACCTCGTTGCGCAGGCCCTTGGTGAACGACGGGCGCAGCGGCCGGTCGATCAGGCGGCAGGTGAGGATGGCGTCCTCGCTGGGGCGGCCCTCGCGGCGGAAGAACGAGCCGGGGATGCGCCCGACCGCGTACATCCGCTCCTCGACGTCCACCGTGAGCGGGAAGAAGTCGAAGTGCTCCTTGGGGGTCTTGCCGGCCGTGGTGGCCGACAGGACCGTGGTCTCGCCCAGCTGGACGATCACCGAGCCGGCGGCCTGCTTGGCCAGCCGGCCGGTGGAGAAGACGACCTCGCGGGTGCCGAACGAGCCGTTGTCGATGACGGCGGTGCGAGATTCGGTGCCGAGAGCTTTCTGCTCTGTCATGTGGTGCGGTACTCCTTCGTCGAGGACCCGGCGGTCTCTACAGCGCGGTTACAGCGTGGCCGGTCTTCGATCGAAGTGCCCGGGATTCAGCCCGGGAACCACTACCGAGGACCGGTGCCGTCTCTTACTGCGGCCGCGCGGGTCCGGTGGTAAAGCTCGGGGGAGCGGCCACCTCGGCCACTCCCCCGTCAGGTCATCGGCGCAGGCCGAGACGCTCGATGAGCGTCCGGTAGCGCGCGATGTCCTTCTTCTGCACGTAGTTGAGCAGGCGGCGGCGACGACCCACCAGCAGCAGCAGACCACGACGGCTGTGGTGGTCGTGCTTGTGCACCTTGAGGTGCTCGGTGAGGTCGGCGATCCGCTTGGTGAGCATCGCGACCTGAACCTCGGGAGAGCCGGTGTCGCCCTCCTGGGTCGCGTACTCGCCCATGATCTTGGTCTTGGTCTCTTGGTCGAGCGCCATGTTCTCCGTGATTCTGTGTTGCCGGTGAAGTGCGGTATCCCCGCGGCCCGCGGCGTCGGGCAGGCAGGCGGGACCGTGGACGGAATAAGCCCATCCGGGGCCAACCTTACCAGGCCATCCGACCGCCCCACCCGCCGCCCAAAAACGGACTCAAGGCCGTCAGCGCAGCAGCGCGCGGGTCTCCTCCACGTCCAGGCGGATCTGCGCGATCAACGGCTCGATGCTGGTGTATGTGCGCTGCTCCCGCAGGTGCGCGACGAAGTCGAGGCTCACCCGTTCGCCGTACAGGTCGCCGTCGAAGTCGAGGACGTAGGCCTCGACCCGGCGCTCCCGGCCGGAGAACGTCGGGTTGGTGCCGACCGAGACGGACGCCGGCAGCGGGCCGCCGCGCTCGCCGCCGCGTACCAGCCAGGCCGCGTAGACGCCGTCGGCCGGGATGGCCGCGTACCGGTGGCACATCAGGTTGGCGGTCGGGAAGCCCAGCTCCCGGCCGCGCTGATCGCCGCGGACCACGACGCCGCCCAGGCGGTGCGGGCGCCCGAGCGCGGCCGCCGCGGCCGCGACGTCCCCGGCGTCGACACAGCTGCGGATGTACGTGGACGAGAAGACGAGCCCGTCCTCGGCCACCAGCGGCGCCTCCTCGACGGTGAACCCGAACGTGCGGCCCAGCCGGGCGAGCAGGGCGAGGTCGCCGGCCGCCTTGTGGCCGAAGCGGAAGTTGTCGCCCTCGACGACCACCGCGGCGTGCAGCGCGTCGACGAGCACGTCGTGCACGAACTCCTCCGGGCCCAGGTGCGAGAAGGCCGGGGTGAACGGCACCACGCAGAGCGCGTCGACGCCCATCTGCTCGAGCAGCTCCGCCTTGCGCACCGGTTCGGTCAGGACCGCCGGGTGGGAGCCGGGCCGTACGACCTCGGCGGGGTGCGGGTCGAAGGTCACGACGACGGACTGCAGGCCCATGTCCCGGGCGCGCTTCACGGTGTAGCCGATGATCGCCTGGTGGCCGCGGTGCACGCCGTCGAAGACGCCGATCGTCACGACGGACCGGCCGAACCCGCCCGGCACCGCCTCGTAGCCGCGCCACCGCTGCATTCCCGCGCCTCCCCTGTACGTCCCGGGCGTAAGAGTATCGGTCTGCACGACTGCCTGAAACGCTACAGTTGATCCCGATATGCACATTGACTGGAGTGCGTTCATCCTGTTGACGGCGGAATTCACCTTCGTCGTCCTTTTCGTGCGGGCGCTCCTCGGCTACCTGCGCCGCCGCGACCCCTTGCAGCGGGACGCGACCCTCGTCTTCCTGCCGTGCACGCTGCTGTTCTGCGCCGACGTGGCCCGTCGCATCCAGGGTGAGCTGCCCGGCTGGGTGGGCCTGGTCACCATCACCGTGCTGCTCGCGCAGCCGTACCTGACCGTGCGGCTCGCGAGCCGGCTGCGGGCGGTGCCCCGCTGGCTGCACGTCGCCACGTTCATCGTGTTCCTGGCTGTGGCCGTACCCATGCTGTTCGTGCCCCGGCCGTTGCCGGTCGGCTGGCTGCTCTTCGCGGTCGCCGGCTTCTTCGCCAGCGAGCTCATGGCGGCCGCCCTGCTGTACGGCAAGGCCCGGACGAGGTCCGGGGCCAACCGGGCGCGGCTCACGATCGCCTCCGGCGCCACCGTGGCCTTCGCCGTGATGATCGTGCTCATCGGCGCCGCCGCGCTCCCCGGCGCGGACCCCGCCTTCGGTGCCGCGAACCGGATGCTGGCGCTGCTCTCCGGCGTCGGCTACCTCATCGCGTTCGTGCCGCCCCGCTGGCTGCGCCGGGCCTTCTCCGCCTCCGCGGCCCAGTCGGTGACCGAGCGCCTGCTGCACGCCGACGTCGCGACCCCGGAACAGGTCTGGCAGACGTACGCGGAGATCATGCGCGTGCAGACCGGCGCGGACGCCGTCGCCGTGCTGATGCCGCGCCCGGACGGCATGCTCGCCCCGATCGGCTATGCGGGGCCGCCCCTGAGCATGCCGGAGGACCTGGGCGCGACCGACCTCACCGCGCTCATCGGCAGCGGCCGGCCGGCCCGCCTGCGGGAAGGCGGCGACGCCCTGGTCCGGCACTTCGGCGACGACCTGGGCGACGACTTCGTGACGCTCATGAGCATGCCCGTGCCGCCCGACGCCGAGGGCGCGGTGCTGCTGTTCAACCGGCACCGCAGCCTGTTCAGCGACGACGATCTGCGGCTGCTGGCGCTGCTCGGCGGCCAGGCCGGCATCCTCGCCGAGCGGCAGGGCGTCCTGGCCGCGCAGCACCGGATGGCCGCGGAGCTGAGCGCGTCGGTGGAGGCCCTGACCCGGGCGAGCCAGGCCAAGAGCGCGTTCCTGGCCAACATGAGCCACGAGCTGCGGACCCCGCTGAACGCGATCATCGGCTTCAGCGACCTCATGCGCCTGGAGGAACCCGACGGCGACCGCAGGCGGGTCCCGGCCGACTGGGTCGAGCACATCCACACCAGCGGACGGCACCTGCTCGGGCTGATCAACGACATCCTGGACCTGGCCAAGGTCGAGGCCGGGCGGCTGGACCTGCGCCTGGCTCCGCTGCGCGTCGACACCGCGGTGGAGGAGCTGCTCACCGGGCTGTCACCGCTCATCACGACGAAGGAGCTGTCGGTCGTCACGGCGCTGCGGCCGGCCACCGCGACCGCCGACCGGGTGCGCTTCCGGCAGATCGTCGAGAACCTGCTGTCCAACGCGATCAAGTTCACCCCCGAGGGCGGCCGGATCACCGTCACCACCTCGGTGGAGGCCGGCCGGGTGACGGTCACCGTCTCGGACACCGGCGTGGGGATCGCGCCGGCCGATCACGACCGGGTGTTCGAGGAATTCCAGCAGGTCGGCGACCCGGACCGGCAGCGTGCGGGCACCGGCCTCGGGCTCGCGCTGACCAAGCGCCTCGTCGAGGCCCACGACGGGGAGATCTCGCTGGTCTCGGCGCCGGGTGAGGGCAGTTCCTTCACGGTACGGCTACCCACGGCGCCCGAGGTCCAGCCCGCGACGGAGAACCGCCACGACGAAGGCGCGCGGGTGCTGCTGGTGGAGGACGACCCCCAGGCGGCCGAGCTGCTGAGCACCCAGCTGCGCAACGCCGGCTACCACGTCGACGTGGCCGGAACGGGCGAGACCGCGCTGTCCGCAGCCTGCGAACGGCCGCCGAACGCCATCGTGCTCGACGTGGCGCTGCCCGGCATCGACGGTTTCGAGGTGCTCCGGCGGCTCAAGGCCGACCCGCGGCTGGCCACCATCCCGGTGTTCTTCGCCACCATCATCGACGAGCCGCAGGCCGGCATCGCGCTCGGCGCCGACGACTACTTCGTGAAGCCGATCGACCAGGCCGCCCTGCTCGGCGCGCTCGCCCGGTCGATCGCCGCCCGGCCCACCCCGCGGGTGCTCGTGGTCGACCACGACGAGGGCGTACGCCGGGCGATCGAGGACGGCCTGCGCGCCGGTGGCGCCGACGTGGTCGCCGTCGCGGACGGCCGCGACGGGATCGCGCGAAGCAGGGAGGGCCACTTCGACCTCATCGTCTGCGAGATGCAGGCGCACGAGGACGACGGGTTCGACATGATCGCCGCGCTCGAGCAGGATCCCGCGACCCGCGACGTCCCGGTGGTGGGCCTCGCGCCGGCCGCCGGGGACGCCTCGCTGGTGGCGCTGGCGGGCGGCGTGGTCGCCACCGCCATGGCCGGCGGGGCCGGCTCGCACAAACTCGCGCCGCTGCTGGGCGTGCGCGCCGACGTCGACAAGGAGCAACCGTGACGGCCGAGAATCCGCGCATTCTGCTGGTCGAGGACGAGGAGCTGAACCGCACGCTGGTCAAGGCGGTGCTCTCCCGGGCCGAGATCGCCGCCGTCCGGGCGGCCGAGGTGCTGGACGCGCCCACCCTGGCCGCCGCGCGGAACCGGCTGGACGCCGAGGACGTCGACCTCGTCCTGCTCGACATGAACCTGCCCGACGGCAACGGGCTCTCGCTCGCCGGCGAGCTCGCGGCGGGCACGGCGACGGCCGGCCGCAGGCGCCCGGCGGTGGTGGCGGTGACGGCCAGCGTGCTCCCCCAGGACCGGGCGGCGGCGCTGCAGGCGGGCTGCGACGGGTTCCTCGACAAGCCGTACGCGGCCGCCGACCTGGTCGCCGTCGTCGCCGAGCACCTCTCGAAGCGTTAGGCCGGCGCCAGCACGATCTCGGCGCGCGCCTTGCCGCCGCGCTCGGAGACCACGGCCAGCACCTCGCCCTGCGGGTCGAAGACGGCGTACGGGCCCTCGATGCCGACCGGTTCCAGGGGCCCGCCGTGGCTGAGCACCCGCGCCTCGTCCACCGTGGCGTCGCGGCGGGGGAACGCCCGGCCGGCGGCCTCGGCCAGGGACAGCGACACGACGTCCGGCGCCCGCTCCTCGAGCTGCTCCAGCGTCGCCGCCTCGGCCAGGGTCATGGCACCCACCGCCGTACGCCGCAGCGCGGTGAGGTGCCCGCCGACGCCGAGCCCCCGGCCCAGGTCCCGCGCGATGGCCCGGATGTACGTGCCGCTGGAACAGGTGACGTCCACGTCCACGTCGACCACGTCACCCGAGTGGCGAACGTCCAGCACGTCCAGGCTGTGGATCGTGACCCGGCGCGCGGCGAGCTCGACCTCCTCGCCGTCGCGGACCCGCTTGTACGCCCGCTGCCCGTTCACCTTGATCGCGCTGACCGCGCTGGGCACCTGATCGATCTCGCCGACCTGAACCGCCAGCCCGGCCCGTACCGCCTCCTCGGTGACGTCGGCCGCGGACACCGTGGCGGTGACGTCGCCCTCCGCGTCGTCGGTGACGGTCGACTGGCCCAGCCGGATCGTCGCGAGATAGCTCTTCCGCGAGCCGATCACGTACGTCAGCAGCCGCGTGGCCCGGTTGACGCCGATGACGAGAACGCCGGTGGCCATCGGGTCCAGCGTGCCGCCGTGCCCCACCCGGCGGGTCTTGGCCAGCCGCCGGATCCGCGCCACCACGTCATGGGAGGTCATCCCGGCCGGCTTGTCCACAACGATGAGACCGTCGGTGTTCACGGCGTCCACCCAACCAGACGGCGGTCAGCGGGTGACGCCCAGGACCGCCCAGCGCGAACCCCGCCACCGCACGAGCAGGGCGACGAGGCGGACCAGGGTGAACACCGCGAGGCCGGCCCAGACACCGGGCAGGCCCCAGCCGAACGCGTACGCGAGCCAGATGAGCGGCAGGAAGCCGCCGAGCGCGCCCACCAGCGTCATCGTGCGCAGGTAGCCGACGTCGCCCGCGCCGATCATCACCCCGTCGAGGGCGTAGACGACTCCGGCGAACGGCAGCATGCCGACGAACCAGGGCCACACCACCGCGGCCTGGTCGTGAACGGCCCGGTCGCCGGTGAACAGCCCGGGGATCACGTCGGCGCCCGCCGCGGCGAGCACCGCGAACGCCAGGCCGGCGATCCCGCCCACGACGGTCACCCGGCGGGCCACCTCGCGGGCCGCCCGGTCGTCGCCGGCGCCGAGCGCGGCCCCGACCAGCGACTGGGCGGCGATGGCCACCGCGTCCAGCGCCAGCGCGGCGAAGAACCACAGCTGGAGCGCGATCTGGTGGGCGCCGACGGCCGCGACGCCGAACCGGGCGGCCACGGCGGTCGCGGACAGCCAGCACGCCTGGAAGGCCGCGCCGCGGATGAGCAGGTCCCGGCCCAGGATCAGCTGGTTGCCGATCACCGCCGGGACCGGGCGCAGGGGTGCGCGCTCGCGGACCAGCGCCCACAGGAAGAGCCCGCCGGAGAGGCTTTGCGCGACGACGTTGGCGACGGCGGAACCGGTGAGACCCCACCCGGCCGGGTAGACCAGCAGCGGGCAGAGGACGGCGGAGAGGACGTTCGCGCCGAGCACGAAGTACAGGGGGCGGCGGGTGTCCTGGACGCCGCGCATCCAGCCGTTGCCGGCCGCGGCGAGGAGCAGGCCGGGCGCGCCGAGCACGGCTATGCGGAGCCATCCGGCGGCGGCCTCCGCGGCCTCCGGATCGCTCGCGAGGGCATGGGCCAGCGGGCCGGCGAACAGCTGCGCGAGGACCACCAGCAGCACGCCGGTGAGCAGCGCCAGCCAGGACGCCTGAACCCCTTCGGCTACGGCCGCCGTACGGTCACCGGCGCCGAACCTGCGGGCCGCGCGACCGGTCGTGCCGTACGCCATCAGCGTGCCGAACCAGACGGCGAGCGACATCACCGTGCCGCCTACCGCCACCGCGGCCAGTTGGACACGGCCGAGATGGCCCACCACGGCCGTGTCGACCAGGACGTAGAGCGGCTCGGCGGCCAGCACCACGAGGGCCGGCAGGGCGAGCGCGGCGATGCGCCGCGTGAGGGTGCGGTCGGCGATCACGGCGGACGGGCTCATGGAACCCCATGATGCCCGCCCTGCCGTAAGGATCGCAAAGGGCTCGGCCAGTTACGTTCCAGCCGGCCGGCCGGGTCTTACTGGCGCGTGTCCAGGGACGTCTGCAGGGCGCGGCGGGCCTGCTCGCGGGCGTCTTCGGACTGCTGGGGCTTCGGCTTGGCGGCCATGTCGGTGGGTCCTTCCACGCAGGATCGGTCGAGCGGGGCGTCGCGGGGGCCGGTCCGGGATCGCCGGAGGCGGAGCGGGGCAACGCGGCCCGGACGGGTGCATCCGGGTGGCTCGAGGTCTTCGCGGCGGCCCAAGGTCGTGACCGTGCAAAAACCAAATCACCGTTAACTCAAACTATCGTTCAGTCCCGCTGTGTGCCCCGTACATCCCGCAGAACGGGACGCCGAAACACGACAGGCCGGCCCGAAGGCCGGCCTGTCCCGCTGTTCGATCCGCCTATGCGATGAGATGCGCCGCCAACTGCTGCCGTACGGAGAACACGACGTCGCCCGGAGTCCCGTAACCGGTGAACCCCGCCGCCAGCCGGTGCCCGCCGCCGCCCAGCGCCACCGCCACGGCGCTCACGTCCACCGCACCCTTGCTGCGCATGGACACCGCCCACTCGGCGTCGCCGGTCTGCTTCACGACCACGGCCACGTCCACCTCCGCCACCGCCCGCACCGGGTCGATGAGCGCGTCCAGCACGTACGGCCGCTGCCCGTGCCGATCCAGATCCTCGAGCGTCGCGTACGTCCACACCATGCCGTGCCCCGCTGCGGCGGTCGGATCCAGCTGCGCGCGCCCGAGCACATCGGCGAACAGCTTCATCGCCCCGAACGGCCGGCTGTCGAAGATCCGGCGCGAGATCTCCCCCGGCCGCAGCCCGGTCGCGATCAGCCGGGCCGCCATCTCGTGCACCCGCGGCGTGGTCATGTCGAAGCGGAACGAGCCGGTGTCGGTCGCCAGCGCCACGTACAGGCACTCGGCGATCTCCACGTCGAGCGGCACGTCCAGCCGCCGGAGCAGCTCCTCGGCGACCACCGAGGTGGCGGCCGCGGTGGCGTCGACCAGGTTGACGCCACCGAAGCCGGTGTTCGAGGCGTGATGATCGAGCACCACCGTCGCGCCGGCGGTGCCCACCCGGTCCACCAGGGCGCCCAGCCGCGACTCCGACGCCACGTCGAAGACCAGGACCAGATCCGGGTCGGCGTACGCCTCCTCCTCGGGCACCAGCAGGTCGAGGCCGGGCAGCGCGGTGAACGGCTCCGGGATCTCGAACGGCCCGGGGAAGGTCGCCTGCATCCGGCGCACGCCCAGCCGGCGCAGCCCCAGCGCGAACCCGAGCATGCTGCCCAGCGCGTCCCCGTCGGGATTCACGTGGCAGATCAGCAGCACCCGGCCCTCGGCGGCCAGCTCGCGGATCGTCCGCGCCGCGGCGGCCCAGTCCGCGTCCGAGATGTTCGCCGGTACGGTCTCCGCGACCGCCTCCGTCACCGTTTCTCCTCGGCGACCACCCGTTCGTCGGCCTCGTCCTCGTCCTCGGGCTCGGCCTTGTACGGATCCGGATCCCCGGCGTACTGCTTCCCGGCGGCCAGCCGCTGCACCTCGGCATCCCGATGCCGCGCCGCGGCCAGCAGGTCGTCGATCTCCTTGGCGTGGTCCAGCACGTTGTCCAGGACGAACGTGAGGCTCGGCGAGTGCCGCAGCCCGAGCGCGTGCCCCACGCGGCTGCGCAGCATGCCCTTGGCGCTCTCCAGCGCGGCGGCGGTCGAGGCCTGCTCGGTCTGGTCTCCCAGCACGGTGTAGTACACGTGGGCGTCGCGCAGGTCGCCCGTGATCCGGGCGTCCGTGACCGTCACCATGCCGAGCCGGGGATCCTTGATCTCGCGCACCAGCGAAGCCACCAGCTCCCGGACACGCTCCGCGTGCCGGCGCGTCTTGGCCGGGTCCGACATATCGCCCACCTCCGACAACCGTGCCTCAAGGCCGGGACCAACCCCGGCCAACGCCTGAGAGCCTACCCACGACCGCCCCACCCCGAACGTCCCGCCGGTCCGTCCCGCCAGGCCGCCCCACCAGCGCGCCCGCCACCCAGCGGAGGGTCACTGCACCCTGCCGCCACGGCGCCCCGGCACCTGCCACAATCCGCGCACCGGCGGCGGCCGCACCGCAAACGGCTCCGATCGCCCCCACACGCGGCACCTGCGGATCGGCGGGACGCGCTGGCGACCGCTCCGCAAGCTGCTCCGATCGCCACCACACGCGGCACCTGCGGATCGGCATCGAACGCGAACCCGACAACGGCTACCACCGACGCGATCGGCCAGCCGATCGATCACGCCCGCACGAACCGACGATCAACCCAAGCGCCGACGCCACGACCCGCGCTGCGGACGAGGCCGGGCTGAACGCACCGTGCCGGAGCGCGACCGGACCCGCCCAGCGGAACCACAACGGCTTCGGGGGCAACCGGAGCAACCAGCTCAGTCGTCGTCCCCGTAGAGACGCCGTCGAACGGACAGCAACTCGATCTCAGGCCGCCCAGCGACCTGATTCTCACAGCTGTCGACGACCTCACGCGCATGCGACGGCTCAGCCGCCACGACAGCCACCCCGATCAACGCCCGCCCGTGCAGGTCGTGCATCCCCACCTCGGCCGCGCTGACCTCGAACTTGCGCAGCATCGCGATGATCGGCCGTACGTAGGCCCGTTTCTGCTTGAGCGAGCGGGAGTCACCGGGCAGGAGCAGGTCAAAAACCGCAGTCTCCGTATACATCAGGGAGCAGCGTACGCCCGCCCACCGACAAGATCACCCGGGTTTGCGCGCCACCACGACGTCGCGTTCGATGCCCTGGTCGACGCGGTGGCTGAGGTCTTCGTGGGCGACGAGCTGGAGGCCGTTGGCGAGCAGGATGTCCTCGGCGAGGTCACGCTTGGCCACCTTGATGTTCCAGGACAGGCCCATCGCCCCGCCGGGGCGCAGCAGCTCGACCCACTGCGGTACGGCGCGTTCGAGCAGGTCCAGCGGCCGCCGGGAGATGCCGCCCTCGTCGTCGTGGCTGCCGTGCGCGATGCCGTACGGCAGATCCGCGACCACGACGTCGGCGCAGTTGGCGCGCAGCAAACCGTCGAGCTGGGTGGTGTCGGCGTGCAGCACGGTGACCTTCTGCACGACGCCCGCCTTGTGGTCCTCCTTGCTGGCCGCCAGCGTCACCTCGAGGCGGCGGGCGGCCCGGCGGCCCTGGCGGCGTACGGGCACGAGCTCCGCGGTGTGCTTGAGGCGTTTGCGCTTCAGCCATGTCTGCAGGAACAGCTTGTACGCCTCGACGTCCTTCCCGTCGATCTCCACGCCCAGCGCGTCGTACCCGTACATGAGGGCCTGGTTGAGCGTGGTCCCGCGGCCCGCCAGCGGGTCGCAGACGGTGAGCTGCTTGTCGAGCATGCGTCCCGCGGAGGCGGAGGCGAGCAGGGTGAGATTGAGCAGCAGCTTGGTGAACTGCTCGTTGGTCTTGCCGGCGTACTTGGGGATCGTGATGAGGTCGCTGTCGAAGCGGGCGAGCGGGCTCAGCGGTACGGGCCGCAGCAGGTCGTCGCCGACCCGTTCGAAGAGCGCGTAGCCGGCGGACAGGTTCGACAGGTACGCGACGTCCCGGTCGGTGAGCTCGCCCGTGAAGGTCAGGTAGCCCACGCCGCCGATCGGGGTCTCGTCGATCTCGCTCAGCGGCCCGGTGAGCACGGGCGAGAAAGCGGCGAGCTCGGCCCGGGAGAGGCGGCCGGCCTGGTCGGCGTAGACGCGGTTGGCGGAGGGAGCGAGCAACAGGGCGTAGCGGGACATCTGAGTAGTAAAGACAACGGCCCCCGGTGCCGGAGCACCGGGGGCCGACGTCATGCCGGGGTCATCAGGCCCGCGGCTTCTCGCGCATCTCGAAGGTCTCGATCACGTCGCCCGTCTGCGGCGTGCCGAAGCCCTGCAGCGTCAGACCACACTCGAAGCCCTCGCGGACCTCGGTGGCGTCGTCCTTGAACCGCTTGAGCGAGCTGATCGTGACGTTCTCCGCCACCACGACGCCCTCGCGCAGGACGCGCGCCTTGGCGTTGCGGCGGATGAGGCCCGACCGGACCATACAACCCGCGATGAGACCGATCTTGGACGAGCGGAAGACCTCGCGGATCTCCGCCGTGCCCAGCTCGACCTCTTCGTACTCGGGCTTGAGCAGGCCCTTGAGCGCCGCCTCGATCTCCTCGATGGCCTGGTAGATCACGCTGTAGTAGCGGATCTCCACGCCGGCGCGGTCGGCCATCTCCTTGACCTTGTTCGAGGCCCGGACGTTGAAGCCGATGATCGTCGCGATCTGCTCCGACGAGGCCGACGCCAGGTTGACGTCGCTCTCGGTGATCGCACCGACGCCGCGGTGGATGACCTTGAGCTGGATCTCGTCCGGAATCTCGATCTTGAACAGCGCGTCCTCGAGAGCCTCCACCGAACCGGAGGAGTCACCCTTGATGAGCAGCGTGAGCGAGGTCTTCTCGCCCTCCTTGAGCTGCTCCATGAGCGTCTCGAGGGTGGCCCGGCCGCGCGAGTTGGCGAAGCTCGCCGCGCGGCGGCGTGCCTGCCGCTGCTCGGCGATCTGCCGCACCGTGCGGTCGTCCTCGGCGGCGAGGAACGTGTCGCCCGCGCCGGGCACCGAGGTCAGACCCAGCACCAGGACCGGACGAGCCGGCTCCGCCTCGGCCACGGTCTGGCCGTTCTCGTCGAGCATGGCGCGGACGCGGCCGTGCGCGCCACCCGCCACGATCGAGTCGCCGGCCCGCAGCGTGCCCTTCTGCACCAGGACGGTGGCGACCGCACCGCGGCCCTTGTCCAGGTGCGACTCGACCACGACACCCTGCGCGGGGCCGTCGATCGGGGCGGTGAGCTCCAGCGACGCGTCAGCGGTCAGCAGGACGGCCTCGAGCAGGTCGTCGATGCCGATGCCGGGCTTCGCCGCGACGTTGACGAACATCGTGTCGCCGCCGTACTCCTCGGCGAGGAGCCCGTAGTCGGCCAGCTGCTGGCGGACCTTCTCCGGGTTGGCGTCCGGCTTGTCGACCTTGTTGACCGCGACCACGATCGGCACCTCGGCCGCCTTGGCGTGGTTCAACGCCTCCACCGTCTGCGGCATGACGCCGTCGTCGGCGGCCACGACCAGGATGACGATGTCCGTCGCCTGGGCACCACGGGCACGCATGGCGGTGAACGCCTCGTGACCCGGGGTGTCCAGGAAGGTGATGGCACGGTCGGTGCCGTTGTGCTGGTAGCCCACCTGGTAGGCGCCGATGTGCTGGGTGATGCCACCCGCCTCGCCGGCCACCACGTTGGTCTTGCGGATCGCGTCGAGCAGCTTCGTCTTACCGTGGTCGACGTGACCCATGACGGTCACGACCGGCGGCCGGGTGACGAGGCGGTCCTCGTCGACGTCGGCGTCGAGGTCGATGTTGAACTGCGCGAGCAGCTCACGGTCCTCGTCCTCGGGGCTGACGATCTGGACGTTGAAGCCCAGGTGCTCGCCGAGCAGCAGCAGCGTGTCGTCGGAGCACGACTGCGTCGCCGTCACCATCTCGCCCAGGTTGAACATCTCCTGGACCAGCGAGCCGGGGTTCGCGTTGATCTTGTCGGCGAAGTCGGAGAGCGACGCGCCGCGCGACAGCCGGATCTCCTGACCCTGACCGCGCGGGGCGCCCGAGCTCATCTGCGGAGCCGACAGGTTGTCGAACTCCTGACGCCTCTGCTTCTTCGACTTGCGGCCACGGGTCGGCCGGCCACCGGGACGCCCGAAGGCACCCGCGGCACCGCCGCCACGACCGCGACCGCCACCACCCGGACGACCGGGGGCGCCGCCGACCGGGCCGCCGCCACCGCCACCGGGACGGAAACCGCCACCGGCACCGCCGCCGCCACCGGGACCGCCGCGGTAGCCACCGCCACCGCCGCCACCGGGACCGCCGCGGTAACCGCCGCCACCGGCACCGCCGCCGCCACCGGGACGGAAACCGCCGCCACCGGGACCGCCACGACCGCCGCCACCGGGACCGCCGGGGCGGCCGGTGCCGGGCCCGGCGGGACGGCCGGGACGCTGCGCGGGCATGGACGCGGGGCTGGGCCGGGGCGGCATCGAGGCAGGGCTCGGCCGCGGCGGCATACCCGCGGGGTTGGGACGCGGCATCGCCGACGGGGTCGGGCGGGCGCTCGCGCCACCCGAGACGCCGAACGGGTTGTTACCGGGACCGCGGGCCGGCGGACGCGGGGCGCCACCGGCCGGGCCGGGACGACCCGGCGCCGGAGCGCCCGGCGTGCCGGGACGCGCGGCCGCGGGAGAACCGGGACGCGGCGGGACCGAACCCGGGCCCGGGGGCCGCGGGCGGGAGGTGCCGTCGGCCGGGGGCTGCTGCGCCCGGCGTTCGGCGTCGCGGGTACGGGCGGCCTGAGCAGCCTTCACCGCGGCTTCCTGTTCGGCCTTGAGCGCCGAGGCGCGGGCCTCGGCGGCCGCCACCTCGATGTCGTGCGCGCTCGCCGGCTTGGCGACCGGGCCGGGCGTGGGGCCCGGACGGCCAGGGACCGGCGGCTTGGGCCGGGCCAGCGAGCCGGGGCTCGGCGCCGGGGACGCGGGCGCGCTGGGCGCTTCCGCGGCCGGGGCCGTGGGCCGGCGCGGCGGCTGCGGCCGGGCGGTCGTGGGGTTGGGACGGGGCGCGCTGGGCGCGGGGGCGCTCGGCGCCGCCGCAGCGGGCGCCGCCGGAGCGGCACCGTTCTGGGCGTCGAGGGCACCCCTCAGCCGTCGGGCCACGGGGGCCTCGACCGTGCTGGATGCGGACTTGACGAACTCGCCCATCTCCTTGAGCTTGGCGAGAACGGTCTTGCTGTCGACCCCGAGCTCCTTCGCGAGCTCGTGTACGCGGGCCTTACCTGGCACTGCACTCCTCACTTCGAGGTCGTGCGAGCCGAACCCGCAGCGACCTCACTCCTGCACTTGAAGCCTGGTCATTTCAGGGACTTCATCGTGTGCTCATGTCGGTCGTCCTACCTTGCTGGGTCGTGACGAAGCTCCGACGCCTCGTCATCGGTCTTTCCGGGCGGCATGACCGCGCGGATGTGCTCGGCAAGCAAGCCGGTGTCAGCAACACCGGTGAGACGCAGCGCGCGCCCGAAAGCACGTCGCCGCTCCGCCTGCGCGAAGCAAGCCGGATCTGGATGCAGGTGCGCTCCCCGACCCGGCAGTCGGCGGCCCGGATCGGGCTGAAGCCGGAGATGGTCTCCCGCTCCGACCGCGACGAACCGCACTAACTGGGAGGTCGGCACGCGTGAGCGACAACCGATGCACGTTCGCACCGGGCCGACCTCCGAAAAGTCTACCCCTCGTACGCGCGGTCCGCGTATCCGGTCAGCTTCCCGTCTCGGCGGCATCCCGCTCCCCGGCCGTGGCCGGCTCGTTGTCGGGCCGGATGTCGATGCGCCACCCGGTCAGCCGGGCCGCGAGCCGGGCGTTCTGCCCCTCCCGCCCGATCGCCAGGGAGAGCTGGAAGTCGGGCACGGTGACGCGGGCGGTGCGGGACGCGGCGTCCACCACCTCCACACGCAGGGCTTTCGCCGGCGAGAGCGCGTTGCCGACGAACTGCGCCGGATCGTCCGACCAGTCGATGATGTCGATCTTCTCGCCGTGCAGCTCGCTCATCACCGCGCGGACCCGCTGGCCCATCGGACCGATGCAGGCGCCCTTGGCGTTGACCCCGGGCACGGTCGAACGGACCGCGATCTTCGTACGGTGACCTGACTCACGTGCGATGGCCGCGATCTCCACCGTGCCGTCGGCGATCTCGGGAACCTCGAGCGCGAACAGCTTCTTGACGAGGGCCGGGTGCGAGCGCGACAGAGTGATCTGCGGTCCGCGGAAACCCTTGGCCACGTGCACGACGATGGCCCGGATCCGGGAGCCGTGCTCGTACGTCTCGCCGGGGACCTGCTCGGCCTGCGGGAGCACCGCCTCGAGCTTGCCCAGGTCGACGATCACGATGCCCTTCTCGGCCCGCGCGGCGTCCGCCTGCACGATGCCGGTGACCAGGTCACCGTCGCGGCCGGCGTACTCACCGAAGTGCGCCTCGTCGGTCGCCTCACGCAGCCGCTGCAGGATGACCTGCTTGGCGGTCATGGCCGCGATGCGCCCGAAGTCGTGCGGGGTGTCGTCCCACTCCCGGACGACCGTGCCGTCGGAGTCGAGCTCCTGGGCGTACACGGAGGCCGTACCGGTCTTGCGGTCGATCTCCACCCGGGCGTGGCTCTCCGCGCCGTCGGTGTGCCGGTACGCGGTCAGCAGCGCGGTCTCGATCGCCGCGAGGATCGTCTCGAACGGGATCTCCCGCTCGCGCTCCAGGGCGCGCAGCGCCGCGAGGTCGATGTTCACCTCTCCTCGCCCTCCCCATCCTCGTCGTCGTCTTCATCGTCGTCGTCCTCGCCGGCGTCGTCGTCCTCGCCGGCGTCGTCGTCCTCGTCCGGGAAGACGGCCTCGTCGAGCCGCTTGAACTCGATCTGCACCTTGCCGGGCCCCAGGTCGGCGTACGCGACCTCGCGGGCCTCGCCGTCGACGTCCAGCGTCACGCCGGAGTCGCCCGCCTGGGTGACGCGCCCGGTGACCGACCGGCCCGCGATGGTCACCGTGACGAGCCGGCCGGCGTTGCGCCGCCAGTGCCGCGGAAGCGTCAGCGGCCGGTCCACGCCGGGCGAGCCCACCTCGAGCTGATACTCGCCGGCGAGCACCTCGCCCTCGGCCTCCTCGGCGGCGTCGAGCGCGGCGGAGATCTCCCGGGACACGACGGCCACGTCGTCCAGGCTGATGCCCCCGTCGGCGTCTACGAGCACCCGCACGAGGTGGCGACGGCCGGCGCGGGAGAGGTTCACCTCTTCGAGGTCGTACCCCGCGGCCGCGACGACCGGCTCGATCACCGCGCGGACCCGGGCCCGGGCGGCCACGAGGTCGATGCGCGGGGCGGCCGGCACGGGCGGCTGGGCGGAGGCGTCGCGGCCCCGGCTGCCGGAGCGGCGGTTCGCCGGCCGGGCACCGGTGCGACCACGCTGCGTCATCGGCGCCAACCCTTCTGCTCGAATCCGGCGGGCGGCGGGCCGCTCACCGGTGGATCGCCGGGAACACCGGCATGCCACCGGGGCGATTTCCCCGGCGGCTGACGCAGAGCGTAACGCGCCGCGGCCCGGGCCCGGCCGCCGCCGCACCGAATCCGCGCCATGCGCAGGTCAGCGACGTGCGGGCGCGGGCGTCGCACCGAGCGTTCGGCGGGCGGCACGGATGGTGTTGACTGACCGGGTGGACAGACGTCAGCTCCTGGGCGCCGCGGGAACGGCCGTGGCCGCCTCCACGCTCGCGGGCTGCGGGCTCTTCGACGACGACCCCGAGCCTGCGCCGCGGCCCGACGCGCTGCAGCCGGTGCTCGACGAGGCGTTGCGGCTGGCCGCGGCGTACGACCGCGCCACCGCCGCCCAGCCGGGCCTGCAGAAACGGCTGAGCCCGCTCGCCGAGGACCACCGGGCGCATGCGGCCGCGCTGGCGGAGCTGATCGGGGTCACCCTGCCGTCGGCGGTCGCGTCGGCCCCGGCCGGCGGGGACGCGGCCCAGACGGTGGCGGCGCTGCGCAAGGCCGAGCAGGCGGCCCAGAAGACGGCGGTCGCGGCCTGCCGCACTGCTCCGGCGCAGCGCGCCGCGCTGGTCGGTTCGATCGCGGCCGCGCGGGCCGCGCACGCGGAGGCGTTGCGGTGAACGCCCAGATGGCGGCCGCCCTGGCGGCCGAGGAGGCGGCGATCTACGCGTACGGGGTCCTGGGCGTGAAGCTCACCGGTACGGGTGACCGCACGCAAGCCCGCGCCGCGGAGGACGTCCACCGGGACCGCCGCGACGTGCTCGTCGCCCGCCTGGCGGAGTTGCGGGCCACTCCGGCGCCCGCCCCGGCCGGTTACGAGCTGCCGTTCGAGATCACTGACCGGGAGAGCGCGCTGAAGCTGGCGATCCAGGTGGAGGACGGGGTGGCCCAGGCGTGGCGGGCCGTGCTTCCGGTCACCGAGGAGGGCGACCGCGCCACGGCGCTCAGCGCGCTGATCGACTCGGCCGTGCGGGCCACCCGGTGGCGGCGCCTCGGCTCGGTGACGCCGGCGACCATTCCCTGGCCGGGACGCCCCTGACGGACGCCGGACCGGCCGGCACCGGACCCGGCCGGCCGCCGGGCGACCCCGTGAGCATCCCGTCACGGACAGCTCTTCACAGTGCGGTCGGCGTACCCGAGAATCAAGCGGTGTCGACGGACGAGATCGACTTGGGCAATCCGCGGTGGTATCTGGCCACGCGGCTGCGTGACGTGGTCCAGCATCGATGGTCGGCCGAGGTGCGAGCGATCGGCGTACACGGGTCGATGGCGCACGGCGATGACAGCGACCAGAGCGACATCAACATGGTCGTGGTCACGTACCGTCAGGGTGCCGGTCCCCGGCCGGCGCTGCGCCGCGTCGACGGTATCCTCGTCGACCTCAGCATCGTGACCGGCGACGACGGCCTGCGGCGAGCCCGCGAGCTGACCCCGCGGTGGCCGCTGGAAGCGGACCGCTATCTGACCGTGCGTGACCTGTACGACCCGCGCGGCTGGTTCGCCCAGCAGCGCGACTGCCACCTGGCGAAGCTCGCCGAGACCCGTCCCGGGGAGTTCAGCGGGCTGGCGCGGCGCAACTGGTGCATCGCCTCCGCGGCGCACGCCCGCGCGGTACGCCTCGCCGAGTGGTACGAGACCGACGCCGCGCTCGTGCTGATGGCCGAGGCCCGCCTGCACGCCGCCATGGTGACCGGGCTGCTCAGCCGGACGTACTTCCGCAACCGCGCCGACGCGGTCAAACGCACCGGTCTGGCGGGTGCGGACATGACCGAGCTGGGCGCGGTGCTCAAGAGCCAGGCCGAGGAGCTGACCGCGCGGGGCCGCCCGGTGGACGGCCCCTTGAACGCGCTGTTCGACTAGGAGACGCCGACGCCGATCAGCGAGCCGATGACGTACGTGGCGCCGGCCGCCGCCGCACCCAGCAGCAGCTGCCGCACCCCACTGCGCCACCACGGCTGACCGGTGAAGCGCGCGACGATCACCCCGGCCGCGAAGAGCCCGGCGCCCCCGACGGCCAGGGCGAACGCGAGGCTGTCGAAGCCCAGCAGGTACGTCAGCAGCGGCACGACCGCGCCGATGGAGAAGCACACGAACGAGGACACCGCGGCGGTCCACGGGCTGGGCAGCTCGTCCGGGACCACACCCAGCTCCTCCTGGGCGTGCACCCGCAGCGCCTTCTCCGGGTCAGCCTTGAGCACGTCGGCGACCTGACGCGCCAGGTACTCCGGGAGGCCGCGCGCGGTCCACATCTCGACCAGCTCGTCGGCCTCGCCCTCCGGGTTCTCGCGCAGCTCCCGCAGCTCCTTGTCGAGCTCCGCGGCGACCTGGTCGTTCTGCGTACGGACGCTGGTGTACTCGCCCAGGCCCATCGAGATCGCCCCGGCCACCAGGCCCGCCACGCCGGTGAGGATCAGCGTGTGCCGGTCCACGCCACCGCCGCCGACGCCGGCGATCAGGGCGATGTTCGTCACCAGGCCGTCCATCGCGCCGAACGTCGCCGCGCGCAGCCAGCCACCCGAGACGTCGGCGTGGTGGTGTTCGACCGCGGTCACGGCAGGGTGAGGATCTCGTACCCGTCCTCCGTCACCACCAGCGTGTGCTCGAACTGGGCCGTCCACTTGCGGTCCTTCGTGACGACCGTCCAGCCGTCGCGCCACATCTCGTACTCGTGGGTGCCCAGCGTGATCATCGGCTCGATGGTGAAGGTCATGCCGGGTTCCATGACGGTGTCGAGCCGCGGGTTGTCGTAGTGCGGGATGTAGAGCCCGCTGTGGAACGTCTCGCCGATGCCGTGGCCGGTGAAGTCACGCACCACGCCGTAGCCGAAGCGGCGGGCGTACGCCTCGATCACCCGGCCGATCGCGTTGATCGGCCGGCCCGGCGCCACGACCCGGATGCCGCGCATCATCGCCTCGTGGGTGCGCTCCACGAGCAGCCGGGCCTCCTCGCTGACCTCGCCCACGCAGAACGTCGCGTCCGTGTCACCGTGCACGCCGTCGAGGTAGGCGGTCACGTCCACGTTGACGATGTCGCCGTCCTCGAGCACGGTCGTGTCCGGGATGCCGTGGCAGATGACCTCGTTGAGCGACGTGCAGCAGGACTTGGGGAAGCCCTTGTACCCGAGCGTCGACGGGTACGCCCCGTGGTCGATCAGGAACTCGTGCACCACCCGGTCGATCTCGTCGGTGCTGACCCCCGGCTTGCAGTGCTCACCGGCGAGCTGGGTGGCCTGCGCCGCGAGCCGCCCGGCGACCCGCATCTTCTCGATCGTCTCCGGCGTCTGCACGTGCGACCCGCGCCACTCTTTCGGGCGCTTCTTGCCGACGTACTCGGGACGGACGATCTGCGGGGGCACCGCCCGCACGGGCGACAGCTTCCCGGGGGTGAGCGGGGCGCGGACGGTCATGCTCGTCCCTTTCTGGGCAGGCCGTCCTGGGCCTCACCGGCGCGGCCGGCGGCCGCTGACAGGAGGCGCGGCTCGGTGCAGTGGGTCATCGCCCCAGCCTATCGCCGGGCCGACCGGCGCCCGGCGGAGCGTGCACCGGTTGTTGCCGCCCCCGGGCCCCTGTGTAATCGTGTCTGCGTGGATCAAGACGGGCCGGAGAGCATCTTCTCGGCCACCACGTCGGTGGCCGGCGACCGCGTCACCGTGGTGGTGGCCGGCGAGGTGGACATGTCGACGGCGGACCGGATGTTCCGGGCGGCCACCGGTGGCGGCGGCGCCGCGGTGACGCTCGACCTGCTCGGCGTCACCTTCTTCGACTCGGCCGCGATCCACGCGCTCATCCGGCTCGCCGAGCGCTTCCCCGCGGCACTGACGGTCATCCCGTCCCCCCAGGTGCGCCGGGTGCTCGACATCTCCGGGCTGGGCAACCAGCCCTGGCTGGTCACGAGCGGCTGAGGCTCCGGCGCAGGGTCACGGCGGTTCCCGCCTCCGACCGCGCCACCGACAGCTCCGACAGGGCGCCGATCAGCGCCAGGCCGCGGCCACGGAAGCCGGTGCCCCCCGAGGGTCGCCAGCTGCCGGTGTCGCGGACGGTGGCGGTCACCACGTCGTCGTCCAGCGACACCTCGACCGTGACCACCGGCTCGGCCGGGGCGATGGGATGCTCGATGGCGTTCGCCGCCGCCTCCGACACCGCCACGAGCAGGTCGAAGACGTCGTTCTCCGGCACGTCGTTGGCGGTGAGGAAGTCCTCCAGCCGCCGGCGCAGCACGCTCAGCCGGGTGGGGTCGGCCGGCAGCCGCAGGACGAACTCGCGCGGGTCCGTCGCCTGCAGCGCCAGCAGGGCGATGTCGTCGCGGCGGGTGTGCCGGGCCGCCTTGCCGAGCAGGTTGTCGAGCAGGTCCTCGACGTGGTCGGCCGGCTCGGCCAGGTCCGCGCGGACCTCGGCGAGGCCCGCGTCGATGCCGACCCGCCGGTCCTCCACCAGGCCGTCGGTGTAGAGCAGCAGCCGGTCCCCCGGCTCGAGCTTCGTGTGCAACGTCGGGTAGTCCGAGTCGCTGAGCGCTCCCACCGGCGGGCCCAGCGCGGTGGTGTAGAGGAACTGCCCCTCCTTGCCGGGGGCGGCCAGCACCGGCGACGGGTGGCCCGCCGCGGAGAAGCGCAGGTCACGCGTACGGGGATCGAAGCGTACGCACACCACCGTGGCGAACTGCCGCCGTCCGAGGTTGTCCACCAGCCGGTTCAGCCGGGTCAGCGCCTCCCCGCAATCGAAGCCCTCGAGGATGTACGCCCGCAGCGCGTTGCGCAGCTGCCCCATGCCCGCGGCGGCCTGCACCCCCTTGCCGACCACGTCCCCGATCACGAGGACGAGCTGGTCGTCGGGGGCGGTGATGACGTCGTACCAGTCGCCACCCACCTCCGCCTCGCTGCTGCCCGGCAGGTAGCGGCTCGCGACGATGGCCCCCGGCACCCGCGGCAGCGACTGCGGCAGCAGGCTGTGCTGCAGCGTGCTGGCGATGCGGTGCTCCGCCTCGTAGAGCCGCGCGTTCTCCAGGCGCAGGCCGATCAGACGCGCCAGCTGGGTCAGCACCACCGGCTCGGCCGGCCCGTCGGCACCCGACCAGACCTTGAGCTCACCCAGCGGCGCCCCGGAGGTGTCCGGCAGGACCAGCACCGCGTCGGGCTCGGCCGAGGAGGGCGCGCCGCCGTCCACCTCGGCGCGGGCGCCCGGCGCGGTCACCACGACCCGGCCGGCCGAGGTCATGCCGCGTACGTGCCGGGCGGCCACGTGGAGCACCTCGGCTGTCGTGCGTACGGTGTTGACCGCCGCCGCCGCGTCGACCAGGCCCCGCAGCCGGCTGATGATCTGCCGCCGGAGCTGGCCCAGCTCGAGGTTGGCACGGACGCGGGCGGTCAGGTCGCGCGCCGAGAAGGGCTTGACCAGGTAGTCGTCGGCGCCCGCCGACAGCCCCTCCACGGAGGACTCCTCGCCGGCACGGGCGGACAGCACGACGATGGGCACGTCGCGGGTACGCTCGTCGGCGCGCAGCGCCTTGATCAGCCCGAAACCGTCCAGCCGCGGCATCATCACGTCGGTCAGGACCAGGTCGAACGGCTCCTGCCGGGCCCGGTCGAGCGCGTCGCGGCCGTCGACGGCCGTCGTGACATCGAAGTACGGCCGCAGCAGCCGCGCGACGTGGTCCCGCAGATCGGCGTTGTCGTCGGCGAGCAGCACCCGGCCACGCCTGGCGTCCTTGACCTCACCGGGGCTCACCGGCGCGGCCGCCGGCTGCTCGAGCTCGCCGATCCACCAGTGCGCCTCCTCGACGTACAGCCGTGCCTGATCGTCCGGGGCCGACGCGCTGCGCTCGTCGATGATCCGGTCGGCGGGCAGGTGCGCGGTGCCCAGCGGGACGGTGACCGTGAACGTGCTGCCGACGCCCAGCTCGCTGCGCGCGGTGGCCGTACCGCCGTGCAGCTCGGCCAGCTCGCGGACCAGGGCCAGGCCGATGCCCGTACCCTCGTGGCTGCGCGACCAGGCACCGGTGACCCGGTGGAAACGGTCGAAGAGCAGCTTCTGCTCGTCGGCGCTGACGCCGACGCCGGTGTCCTCGACCTCCAGCACCGCGGAGCCGTCCCGTTCGGCCAGGCGCACGGTGATGCCGCCGGACGCGGTGAACTTGACCGCATTGGAGAGCAGGTTGAAGACGATCTTCTCCCACATCTCCTGGTCGACGTGCACCGGCTGGGTCAGCGGCGGGCAGTCGACCACGAGGGCGAGGCCGGCCCGCTCCGCGGCCGACCGGAAGGTGCTCACCAGCCGCGCGGTGTAATCCGCGAGATCGGTCGGCCGGTACGCCGCGCGCAGCCGCCCCGACTCCAGCCGCGAGAAGTCCAGCACCGTGTTGACCAGCCGCAGCAGGCGCAGCCCGTTGCGCTGCATCGGCAGCAGCCGTTCGCGCTGGTCGCCGGTGAGGCCCTGGTCGGTGAGCAGATCCTCCAGCGGGCCGAGGATCAACGTCAGCGGCGTACGGAACTCGTGGCTGACGTTCGAGAAGAAGTTCGTCTTCGCGGCGTCCAGCGCCGCCAGCTGGGCGGCCCGCCGGCGTTCCTGCTCGTACGCCCGCATGCCCGCGACCGCCCGCGAGATCTGCGACGTGGCGAGATCCAGGAAGTCCCGGTAGACGTCGTCCAGGGCCAGATACCGGCTGACCCCGATGATCAGCACGCCGACCTGGCTGGTGCCGGCGCCCACCGGAAGCACCAGCGCCTGCTCCGCCGCCGGCTCGGGCGGCTCATCGGTGAGCGCCGCGAGCGGCAGGGTCCCCGCCCGCCCGGCATGCATCACCTCCTCCGCCGTCCGCAACGCCGCGCCTCCCAGCGGCCGGAGCGCCGCGGCCGCGACGCCGCAGACACCGGCCAGGCCCAGCTCGCCGCCGTCCTCCGGATCGTCCAGGTACAGCGCCGCGAACGGCACGTCACCGGGGTTCTCGCCGAGCACCCGGGCGGCCTGGCGGCCCAGCGACGCCTGATCCGGCGAGTCCGCCAGCCGCGAGCCGAGCCGGCTCAGCGTCCGTACCCGGCGGTCGGCCAGCACCCGCCGCGTCGTGTCGCCGACGATGCAGAACACGCCGGTCACCGTGCCGTCCTGGCTGCGGATCGGGTCGTACGAGATGTCGAAGTACGTCTCCTCGAGGAACCCGTACCGCTCGAGCATGAACGGGTGATCGCCGGCGTAGTACGACTCGTCGGCGGCGGCCACCCCGTCGAACAGCTCCTGCAGCAACGACCAGATCTCGGCCCACATCTCCCGGCCGGGCCGGCCCAGATGGCTCGGGTGCTTGCTGCCCATCGTGGTGATGTAGGCGTCGTTGTAGAGCGCGCAGTAGTCCGGACCCCAGAAGATCACGATCTGTGCCTTCGAAGCCAGCATCGTCGCCACGGCGTAAACCAGCTCCGCCGGCCACTGCGCGGGCTCGCCGAGCGGGGTCTCCGCCCAGTCCAGGGCGAGCATCCGCCCGCCCATCTCGCCGCCGCGCTCGAACGCCGTCCGCAGCTGTTCCGGCAGGGCGCCGCCCATGCATCCTCCCGGACGTGTCCGTTCCAACGAGACCTGCACGGTAACCGTAGCTACCCTTGCGCGCGCGGCAACCCCGGGTCTCGGGCTGACCGCCGGTGTGCCGGCTTGCCCCAAGCTTGGTGGTGTGACCTCGGCTTTCCGGCTGACCGCCGGTACCGATCCCGGTCCGGCGCCGCCCGGGCGTCCGGGTCGTCCCCGGCGTGCGGTCAGGCGGCCAGGGCGGACGTGCCGAGGCCGGCGCGGCGTGCCGCAGCCTCCGCCAGCGCCGCGAAGACGCGCAGGTCACCGGTGCGTTCCGGATGCCACTGCACGCCCAGCGCGAACTCCCGGTCCCGGTCCTCGAGGATCTCGACGACCTGGTCGTCCGGGCACCAGCCGCTGATCGTGAACGTCCCCGGGTCCTCCACCGCCTGGTGGTGGAACGAGTTCACGGTGATCCGCCCGCCGAGCAGCGCCATCGCGCGCGACCCGCGCTGCAGTTCGACGTCGTGACGCCCGAACGAGGAGGCGTCCGCCGCGAGCGGGTCGGTTCCGGCGGCGGCCCGGTGCCGTTCGTGGCCGATCACGTCGGGCACGTGCTGGTGCAGCGAACCCCCGGTGGCCACGGCCATGACCTGCATGCCCCGGCACACGCCGAGCACGGGTACGTCGGCCTCCAGCGCCGCCCGCATCAGCATCAGCTCGGCGGCGTCCCGGCCCGGATCGGCCTCGGTGGCCGGATGCGGCTCGGCGCCCCAGTGCGCGGGATCGATGTCCCCGCCACCGGCGAACACGATGCCGTCCAGCGACTCCAGCACGTCGATCCCCGGATCATCGGGAGTGATCAGGACTGCGCGGCCCCCGGTGGCGTGCACCGCCTTGACGTAGGACATGGGCAGCATCCCGGCCATGACGTCGTTGCCGTTGTACGTGACGTGCTCGGCGTACGAGGTCAGTCCGATCAAGGGCCTGCGCATGCGGCGATCCTCCTCGGTCTCCAGATCTTCGCTATCGGCCGGCGGGTACGGCGCCTGAGCGGATTGCCGCTGAAACGGCAAGCGGGAACTCCGACGCCGGGCCCGTTCCGGCGCTCCGGTGGGCGGCGATCATCGACGGGTACGAGAGCCGGCGCCTTCGCCGGCCTGGTGATGTCTATGACCGGACTCCGGGCGACTAATCATGCTGAGAGCGCCCGAGGAGCCGTCCCGCGCGGCGCTGCGGCATCCGACGCCGTCGTCGGCGAGCCGCCCGTCGTGGGGTTTCCATCCATTTCCACCATTATCGCCGCGTCTCGATGCCGGCGATCAAGCCCGTCACTCCATCGAGGGGCCGGGGTGGTTCCTCCAACCGTAACCGCCTGTCGTGGAAAACGACCGGCTCAGCGCGGCGGGCAACCGGTCGGACCGCCGCACGCGCGCCTATCCCCGCTCACCCTCGCGAGGTCGCCCGCCGGCTCTCATACTCCCGGGCCGCCGCCACGAGCGCCCCGAACAGCCGCTTGTCCCGTACCACCTCCGGGTGCCACTGCACCCCCAGCACGAACGCCTTCGACGGCTCCTCCACCGCCTCGACCAGCCCGTCCTCCGTACGCCCGGTCACCGTCAGCGACCCGGCATCGGCCACGCCCTGGTGGTGGTAGCACTGGACCCGGCGGTCCTCGCCCATGAGCGCGGCGACCCGGCTGCCCGGGGCGAACGTGACCTCCTGATGCCCGTACACGGCGGGCGCCGGCCGGTGTCCCTCGTGGCCGACCACGTCGGGGATGTGCTGGTGCAGTCTGCCGCCCGCGGCCACCGTGAGGAGCTGCATGCCCCGGCAGACGCCGAGCACCGGCATGTCGCGGTCGAGGGCGGCCCGGGCCAGCAACAGTTCCGCGGCATCGCGCTCGGGACGGGTGACGGTCAGCGGCGCGGGGCTTTCGCCGTACAGCTCCGGGTCGAGGTCCGCGCCGCCGCTGAGCACCAGGCCGTCGAGCACGGCGAGCACGTCGGCGTCGAGGTCGTCGGGGGGCAGCAGCACGGCGCGTCCCCCGGCGGCGGTCACCGCGGCGACGTAGTCGTGCGGGATCAGCGCGGTGGGCAGGTCGTGCCACACGCCCCAGGTGGCCGGTTCCACATAGGTGGTGATGCCGATGACGGGACGCATCACAGCGGGGTGACGTACGCGCCGGTGATGCCGCCGTCCACCACGAACTGGGCGGCGGTCATGAAGGAGGCGTCGTCGCTGGCGAGGAACGCGACGGCCGCCGCGATCTCCTCCGGCTCGGCGAACCGGCCCATCGGCACGTGCACGAGCCGGCGTGCGGCACGCTCGGGGTCCTTGGCGAACAGGTCCATGAGCAGCGGCGTCGCGACCGGTCCGGGGCACAGCGCGTTGATGCGGATGCCCTCGCGCGCGAACTGCACGCCGAGCTCACGGGTCATGGCCAGCACCCCGCCCTTGCTCGCCGTGTACGCGATCTGCGACGTGGCCGCCCCGAGCAGCGCGACGAACGAAGCGGTGTTGATGATCGAGCCCTTGCCCTGGCGCTGCATGTGCGGGATCGCGTACTTGCAGCAGAAGAAGACGCTCGTGGTGTTGACCTTGAGCACCCGTTCCCAGGCTTCGATGCCGGTGACGAGGATGGAGTCGTCGTCGGGCGGCGAGATACCGGCATTGTTGAAGGCGATGTCCACCCGCCCGTGCCGTTGCACCACCCCGTCGAACAGCGCACGCACCGATTCCTCGTCGCTGACGTCGCACGCCACGAACTCCCCGCCCACTTCGTCGGCGACGGCCTTGCCGGCCTCGGCCGAGATGTCGACGCAGATCACCTTGGCGCCCTCGGCGGCGAACCGCCGCGCGGTGGCCAGCCCGATCCCGCTGCCCGCTCCGGTGATGACGGCGACCCGATCCTGCAAACGCTCCACTGCCGACCCTCTCAGCTGTCCGTCGAGATGAACACGTTCTTGACGTCGGTGAAGCTGAGCAGCGCGTCGGGTCCCAGCTCGCGGCCGAACCCGGACTGCTTCATCCCCCCGAACGGCGTCCAGTAGCGCACCGAGGAGTGCGAGTTGACGCTCAGGTTGCCGCTCTCCACCCCGCGGGACACCCGCAGCGCGCGCCCGAGATCGCGTGTCCAGATGGAGCCGGACAGGCCGTACTCGGTGTCATTGGCCAGTTCGATCGCCTCGGCCTCGTCGTGGAACGGCATGACCGACAGCACCGGCCCGAACACCTCCTCGCGCCAGTGCCGATCGCTCGACGAGCGCGCCAGCAGCACGGTCGGCGGGAACCACCAGCCGTCGCCGCCGGGCGCCTCCCCGGTGAAGGCGACCTCGGCATCGCCGGTGTAGGACGCGACCTTGTCCCGGTGCGCGGCCGAGATCAGCGGCCCCATCTCGGCGGTGTCGAGCGCCGGGTCCTGCACCCGGAACGCCTTCACGGCGGGCTCCAGCAAGGACAGGAACCGCTCGTACACGGACTCCTGCACCAGCAGCCGCGACCGCGCGCAACAGTCCTGCCCGGCGTTGTCGAAGACGCCTCCGGGTGCGGTCGCCGCGGCCCGCTCCAGGTCCGCGTCGGCGAACACGATGTTGGCGCTCTTGCCGCCCAGCTCGAGCGTCACCCGTTTCACCTGGTCGGCGCAGCCCGCCATGATGGATTTCCCGACGGGCGTCGACCCGGTGAAGCAGACCTTGCGGACGGCGGGATGCGTGACGAACCGCTGCCCCACCACGCTGCCTTTGCCGGGGATGACGGTGAACACGTCCTCCGGGAACCCCGCCTCCAGGGCGAGCTCCCCCAGCCGGATCGCGGTGAGCGGCGTCAACTCGGCCGGCTTGAGCACGACGGTGTTGCCGGCCGCCAGCGCAGGCGCGAACCCCCACCCGGCGATCGGCATCGGGAAGTTCCACGGCACGATGATGCCGACGACCCCGAGCGGCTCGTGAAAGGTCACGTCGAGGCCGCCGCCGACGGGAATCTGCCGCCCGGACAGCCTCTCCGGCGCCCCCGCGTAGTAGTCGAGCACGTCGCGGACGTTCCCGGCCTCCCAGCGGGCATTCCCGATGGTGTGCCCCGAATTGCGCACCTCGAGCCCGGCCAGCTCCTCGATGTGAGCATCGACGACGGCAGCAAAACGCCGCAACAATCGCGCCCGGTCCCCGGGCGCCACCTGACGCCACGACCGGAAGGCCCGCCCGGCACGCTCGATCGCGGCATCGGTCTCGGCAAGCCCGTTCGACGGTACGGCCGTGAGCACCGCCCCGGTCGCGGGATTGATCACATCAGTGCTGTCCACGACCCACCTCCTCGCGCATCATCACACGCCATCACCGACCCACCGTCGCTCCCCCGACAAACATCACCGCAGCTCGCGGCCCCGATGCGAGCCCGAGCCGACCCGAGAGGCACCAGCCGCCGGCCCAACCACCGGGCCCAACCACCAAGCCCACACGCCGCACCCACCAGGCCGCCCACCGGGCACACCCGCCAAGCCCGCCGATCGGGTCCACACGCCGGGCCACCCGCCAGGGCCCACATCCGACCACCTGCCGGGCCCGCACCCGGCCGATGCCGGACCCCGCGGCCCAGCGGTCGCTCACCGCCCCACCAACCGGGCCGCCGCCGGCAACTCTCGATTCACAGCCGCTCGAAGCCGCGCCCCAGCTCCCAATCCGTCACTGCCGCATCGAAGGCCGCCAGCTCGACCCGGGCCATGTTCGTGTAGTGCTCCACCACGTCGTCCCCGAACGCGGCCGCCGCCACCGGCCCCAGCTCCCACAGCTCCATCGCATCCCGCAGCGTCGTGGGCACCCGGGGCGCGGTCGTGTCGTCGTACGCGTTGCCCTTGAACTCCTCCTCCAGGCTCAGCTCGTGCTCGATGCCGTGCACCGCCCCCGCGACGAGCGCCGCAATGGCCAGGTACGGGTTGACGTCGCCGCCGGGGATCCTGTTCTCCACGCGCATGCCCTGCCCATGGCCGGCGATCCGCAGTGCACACGTCCGGTTGTCGACTCCCCAGCGCAGCGCCGTCGGGGCGAACGAGCCGGGCTGGTAGCGCTTGTACGAGTTGATGTTCGGCGCGAACAGCAGGCTGAACTCGCGCATGGTGGCCAGCAGGCCGGCCAGCACCCGCTGACCGATGACCGAGAGATGCGCGGGCCCGTCGCCGAGCATCGCGGACCGGCCGTCCTCGCCGCGCAGCGAGAAGTGGATGTGACAGGAGTTGCCCTCACGCTCGTTGGGCTTGGCCATGAACGTCAGCGCCATGCCCTCCTGCGCGGCGATCTCCTTGGCGCCGTTCTTGTAGATGACGTGGTGGTCGGCGGCGGTCAGCGCGTCGGCGTACCGGAAAGCGATCTCGTGCTGGCCGAAGTTGCACTCACCCTTGGCACTCTCCGGAACGAGGCCGGCGCCGGCCATCTCGTTACGGATGCGGCGCAACAAAGGCTCCACACGCGCGGTGCCGAGCAGCGAGTAGTCCACGTTGTACTGATTAGCCGGCGTCAGGTCCCGGTAGTTCTTCGCGTACGCCTGCTCGTAGGTGTCTTTGTAGAGCACGAATTCGAGTTCCGTGCCGGCGAACGCAGTGAGCCCGTGAGCGGCCAGGCGGTCGAGCTGGCGGCGCAGGATCTGCCGGGGCGAGGCGTAGACGGCCTCGCCACCGGTGGTCTCGAGATCGGCGAGGACCATCGCGGTGCCGGGCAACCACGGCACGTGCCGCAGCGTGGTGAAGTCGGGTCGCATGACGAAGTCGCCGTAGCCGCTGTTCCACGAGCTCATCGCGTATCCGTCGACGGTGTTCATGTCGACGTCCACCGCGAGCAGGTAGTTGCAGCCCTCGCTGCCGCCGCGGACGACCTCGTCCATGAAGTAGCGGCCGTGCAGGCGTTTGCCCTGCAGGCGGCCCTGCATGTCGGTGAGCGCGAGCAGGACGGTGTCGATGGTGCCGTTGTCGACCGCGACGTCGAGGTCCTCGAGTTCCATGGGTGATGTCCTATCGCAGGGGACCGACAGAAACCGGGGGCCGGGCGCGACGCCCGGCCCCTGTGAGCACGATCACTCTGGCGGCGCGGGCATGGTCTGTTCTCCGTGCGCCGCCTTCTCCAGGAGGTTCTGGCGGGGTCCGGTGAACCATTTCCGGGCGCTGGCGAACCACCAGACGGCGGCAGCGCCGACCACCACGACCACGGCGACAATCGTGTAGTTGAAGGTCGAGGCGGTGATAGGACTGGCGGTGGGCAGAATGAACATCACGCAGATGATCACGACCCACACGATCGCGATCCACCCGATCGGGGCGCTCCACCGGCCGAGGTTCCACGGGCCCGGCTGGAAATCCGAACTCAGCCGGCGCAGCAGCACCGGACCGACATAGGCGATGTAGAGGCCGATGACGGCGATGGAGGTGGCCGCCAGATAGGCGGTGGTGTTCCACAGCGACGGCAGCACGAGAATCGTGCTGATCGTCACGCACAGCCAGATGGAGTTCGTCGGCGTACCCGTCCGGGGATTGACCTGTTTCCACAGCCGCGACCCGGGCAACGCGCCGTCACGGGCGAAGGCATACGCCATCCGGGAATTCGCGGTGACCGACGCCATGCCGCAGAACCACTGCGCCACCATGCAGATGAACAGCAGGAACGTACCGAGGTTGTGCCCGACCGCGTCGATGAAGATCTGCGCCGGCGGCAGCCCGAGCTCCGTCGTCCGTTCCGCCTCGTAGTCCTGAATGGCCCATGTGATGGCGAACAGCAACACGAACCCGGCGATCAGCGAGACCACGACCGACATCACAATTCCTCGCGGCGCTGCGCGCGCCGCGTCGTGCGTCTCTTCCGCGACGTGCGCCGAGGCGTCATATCCGGTGTACGTGTACTGCGCCATCAACAACCCGATGAGTACGGCGTAAGCACCCGCCCCGGCGAACGTGAAGCCCGTCTCGTTGCGTACCTCGAAGAAGACCTCGGAAATCGGCTTGTGATTGTCGGGGATGACCGCGAGCAGCACGACGATGACGGCCACGCCGACGAGGTGCCACCACGCGCTGACGTCGGAGAGAAGGCGCACCAGGCTGACACCGAAAGTGTTCAGCAGGCCGTGCACCACGATGATGACGAGGAAGATGAGAAACGTACGCCCGGCCGTGACTTCCATGTCGAACGTGAGGCCGAGGAAGGCGGAGGTGGTGATCGCCGCGCCGAAATCGATGGCGGCGGTGACGGCGACCTCGCCGAGGAAGTTGAACCAGCCCACGAACCAGGCCCACGCGGCCTTGTTCCGTTTCGCCAGCGCGGCGGCCCACCAGTAGAGGGCCCCGGCGGTCGGGTACGCCGAGCAGACCTCGGCCATCGCCAGGGCCACGAACGTGACCATGATGCCGACGAAGACCCACCCGACCGTGATGGCGAGCGGTCCACCGGCGGTCATGGCGATGCCGTACGACGTGATCGCGCCGGCGAGGATCGAGATGATGGAGAAGGAGACCGCGAAGTTGGAGAAACCGGACAGCCGGCGGTGCAGTTCCTGCTGATAGCCGAGCTGAGCGAGTCGTTCTTCGTCGGTGCTGGGTACAGGGTCGGCACTCATGAAGGCTCCCTAGACCGAGGGGCGACTGTGACCTGGGCCACCGCCGTTCGGTGATGATCTCCTCCTGGTGTTACGCGCGTCAATGAGCCGTGTTAATTGCGTTGCCGCGCCCGCACGCCGCCCGCACACTCGAACCCATGACAGGGCACCGGAAAGCGCGGCGCGGCACAGCCCGCCGCCGATCAGGCAAGGCCCTGCCGGTGTTCTGACGCTACCGGCGCAACCGGGCGAACCACCCGGAACAGCGCACGAAGCTAGCGCGCGAGCCCTCGGCAGGCATCGCGAACACCGGGGAGCACCACACCGGCTCCCATCCCGCGGCGGCGCGGGGCGCGGTCACCTCTCTCTCGACACGGCAGTCAGCTGTGCAATGCGCCCGCCCTGCGCCGCCGCACCTACCCGCGCCCGCGGCTCCAGCAGACGACATCGTCCTGGCCGCTTCTCCCTCCGCCCGCCCCCGCCGGCCGACTGACGGGCCGCCCTCATCGTCACCCACTCCCTCCACCCGGCACGCCCCGCTCTTCGGCCGCCGGCATCCCGGTCACACCGGTCCACGGCGTGTCCGCTTCCCGGCTTGCGCCCGCCTCAGGACTTCGCCGGGTGACGCTCAGCTGCGACCCTCCGCCGTCACGCGCCTCAGCATGTCGCTGGATGACGCTCAGCTGCGACCGTCCGCCGTCACGCGGCGTCACCTTGTTAGGTCGCAGCGACTACTCCGTCACCGAGGGTTCCCTACTCAACACGCCAGAAAATCTACAGCGGCGAGTCTAGAAATTGACAACGGGCGGGCCTAGGATCGGGGTGTCGGCACGCACAGCCGACAACGCAACTGGCACAGACGCTGAGTTGGCTAAGGAGGACGAGATACCGCAGCAACGCGAAATCGCCACGTCCCCGACCCGACGAGAGGTGATCGCAGCCGATGCCCAACACTCAGGCCGTCCGCTAGCGGCACGCAGGCGGTAAGGCCTTGCCGACGACGGTCGGCCCAGAATTGAACAGCCAAGGCCCCGGTAACCCGCCGGGGCCTTGGATTGTCTGCAGAACTCCCCGGAAAGGCAGCATGAACACCCCCTTCGACGACGCTGACTACCCGGCGTACTCGATGGGCAGGGCCGCCGCCATGATCGGCGTGACCCCTGCCTTCCTGCGAAGCCTCGGCACGGCCGGCCTGATCGAGCCGGAACGTTCCGGGGGCGGCCACCGCCGCTACTCGCGCCATCAGCTGCAACTCGCGGAACGTGTGAGACAGCTGCTGAACGACGGCATGCCGCTGGCAGCTGCCTGCCGGATCGTGAAGCTCGAGGACCGCCTCGAGGCCGCACACCGCCACATCGTCGACCTGGGCGGCACCCTCACGCCCGACGACGACGCGGACATCCCGACCCAGACCCGCCCCGACATCGCGACAACGAACTACTACCCCTCACCAAGCACGGAGCGCTTCCCCTCGAAGCCCTGACTGCCCCTTCCAGGCACCGCTCGCTCTCACCGACGCCGGCCGCTGCCCGCACGGGCCGTCCGGCGTCGCCTCGCTCTCACCCACCCGCGACCACTGTCCGCACGAAGCCGATCTGACGTCGCCGCGCTCTTCGACACTCGACCGCTGTCCACACGAAGCCGATCTGACGTCGCCGCGCTCTTCGACACTCGACCGCTGTCCACACGAAGCCAGTCATACTCATTGGCCCCGACCCGCAGACTCGCCAGGCGATATGCCCGAGCTCCCAGCCGCCCGCAGCCGCACCCGGGTCAGGGACATACCCGGGTGTCAGCTCCCCGGCTGCTCGCCGGGCGTTATTCCTACTGCTACCAAGCTCGAGTCCCACAGCGTCCGGGCACGCCGCGTGTCCGTCGACCGCCCGGTGGCTCCGAACGGTCGCTGCCACGCGAAGTACCCGCCGGGCACCAGACCAGCCGGATCCGTCGCGAGCCACACCAGGGTCTCTGCGCCCTCCTGCGCGCTACGGAAGACCAGCGGCAACGTGCCGGCCAGCGAGAACAGGGGACTTCGCCGCCCGAAGCCGCTGCGGATCAGCCCCGGGAAGAAGCAGGTCGGCACGATGCCGTACGACGCCCACCGTCGCGCCGCCTCGATGGTGAAGAGCAGGTTCGCCTGCTTGCTGGCCCCGTACGCGAGCCACCTGCTGATCTGTCGCCGACCGGGACGCGCGACATCGAGCGCACCCCACGCCTCGGCCGCGGAACCGGTCGTCACGATGCGAGCGGGTGCGCTCTCGGTCGCCGCCGCGCGCAACGGCTCGAGAAGCAGATGCGTGAGCAGGAATCCGGCGAGGTGGTTCGTCTGCATGGTCGGGTCGAAGCCGTCAACGGTGGGCCGACGCACCGACGCGAGCTGTCCGGCGTTGTTGACGAGTACGTGAATCCGTCCGTGCTCCTCGGCCACCCGGGCGCCGACGTCACGCACCTCGTCGAGCACGGCGAAGTCCGCGCGGTACGCCGCCGGCGTCCGGCCGCCGGCAGTGCGGACCACGTCCACCGCACGTGCGAGCCGGTCCGGGTTGCGTCCGAGCAGCACGATCTCGTCGCCGCGACGGGCCAGCGCGGCAGCAGCCGCCAAGCCGATACCTGAACTGCCGCCGCTGATCACCACGGTCCGCTCCACGCCGACATTCGATCACCATGCCGGCGCTAGCGTGGGATGCATGCTCGTGATCATGAGGCCCGCCACCCCGCAACGGCGCCGACTCTCGCACACCCACTCGCAAGCCCATGGGTGAACGCGCCCGCGCCGAAGAACTGACGACGGCGCCCGCCTCGAATCGACCGGAGAGCCGCGACCGCGCCTCCAGGATCGCCCGAGACCCGATCGGCACCAGCGCCGGCCGAGCCTTGAGCGCTGCCGCCGTCTTCGCGGTCGTCGTGGGCGCGCTGATCATGCTCGTCGCCCTGGTGAACGCGCCCGGTTCGTGGTTGCGGGGGTACGTGAGCGAGGCGGGCACGGCCGTTTCGCCGCTGGCTACCGCGTACCGATGGGGCCTACTCCTTCTTGCGGCGGGCGTAGCACTGCTCGGACTCGCGCTGCGCCCCGCCTCCCGCCTGCTGTTGGCGCTGCTCGGCGGCGCTGGCTTCCTCGCCGCGACGTCCGCCGCTGTGCCCTGCACACACCAATGCCCCCTGCCTCCCTTCGAGCGCACCACCGTCAGCGATGTCGTGCACACCGCAGCGAGCATCGTCGGAATGGCCGTGCTCGCCGGCGCCATGCTCACCGTCGCTCTCACCTCCGCGTTCACGTATGTCATGCGTCGCTTTGCCCTCGTCGCAACCGTCCTCATCGTGCCGCTGGGCGCCGCCCTGGGCCTGACAATGCTGTTCGTCGGCCGAGGCCTGGCCGGCGCCCTTCTCGAGCGGATCTTGTTGATCGTCGCCGTCAGCTGGCTGGCCGCAACCTCGCTCTTGACGTTATTACGTTCTTCCGTAAAAGTGTAGGGCATGCCGCCGACCGATCCAGATCCCCTCGAGCGCCGCGTCTCCGAGCTCGAGCGACGCTTCGCGGATCTCATCAGCAAGATCACGGATGAGAAGACCCCTCCCCGGGGTCAGCACGCCGACGTCTTCTGGGCTCTGGAAGGCTTGCGGGAGCGGGTCGGCGAGGACAACTCGGGCGCGGTGCTCTACACCGGCACCGTTGACCTGCCGACGGGTGAGCACTACGACTGGCAGTTCGGCACGGCCGTCGACGACCTCTTCGAGGCCGACTGGTCGGAGTGGGCGGGCACCCTCGGCGCGCTCGGCCATCCGGTCCGGCTCCTGCTGCTGCGCCGTGTGCTCAGCGGCACGCGTACGGTCGCGGAGCTCGCCGCCGACGAAGCTCTCGGCACGACCGGCCAGGTGTATCACCATCTGCGGCAGCTCGTCAGCGGTGGATGGCTGCATTCCTCGGCGCGCGGTCATTACACGGTCCCGGGTGAGCGGGTCGTACCGCTGCTCGTCGTCTTGGCCGGAGCGAACAGATGAGGGTCTCGGCGGCACCACCGGCCTGCGCCTCAGCGCTCGGTCCAGCCACAACCGGTGCAGGTGTTCCGGCGTGACATCCGCCGACCCGTCTGCATCTCAACTGTCCCCGGACGAGGAGGTATCCGCACGATGCTCACCATCGATGCCGTAAGCCGGAGCTTCGGTGACCGCCGAGTTCTGCACGACGTCTCGTTCGGCGTAGCGCCAGGGCGCATGACCGGGTTCGTCGGCGCCAACGGTGCCGGCAAGACCACCACCATGCGAATCATGCTGGGAGTTCTGGCCGCCGACTCCGGTCAGGTGACGTGGCGAGAACAGCGACTGACGCGTGAGATGCGGCAACGGTTCGGATACATGCCGGAGGAGCGCGGGCTCTACCCGAAGATGACCATAGCCGAGCAGATCGTCTACCTCGGCCGGCTGCACGGGATGTCCGCCGCCGACGCGCGACGCAGCACGACGGCGCTGCTCGAGCGGCTCAACCTCGGCGACCGCGCGGATGAGCAGGTCGAGAAGTTGTCGCTGGGCAACCAGCAGCGCGTTCAGATCGCGGCGGCGCTCGTCCACGATCCAGATGTGCTCGTGCTCGACGAACCCTTCTCCGGACTCGATCCGCTGGCGGTCGACGTCGTCGTGGGAGTTCTGCGTGAGCACGCCGCCGCGGGCAGGCCGGTCCTGTTCTCCAGTCACCAGCTGGACGTGGTCGAGCGCCTCTGCGACGACCTCGTCATCATCGCCGACGGTTCGATCCGCGCAGCTGGGCCACGCGAGGACCTGCGGGCCGGCTACGCACTCCCCCGGTTCCAGATCGAGGCGGACGGCGACACGGGCTGGCTACGGGACCAGCCCGGCATCACGGTGATCGAAGCCGACGGTCGCCGAGCCGTGTTCGACCTCACCGCCGGGGCAGACGATCAGCAAGTGCTGCGCACGGCGCTCGCCCGCGGGCCGGTTCGGTCCTTCGGCCCTGTCGCACCCTCGCTCGCCGAGATCTTCCGGGAGGTCACCCAGTGACGACGTTCGCGGCCGCAAAGCTCGTCGCCGCCCGCGAGATGCGGGTCAAGCTCCGCGACAAGACGTTCATCTTCAGCACGGTGTTCTTCCTCCTCATCGCGGTTGCCAGCACTGTGCTTCCAGCACTGCTGGGCGGTGGTCCCACCTCGGTGGCGGTCGCGGACCGGGCCGCGGCGACCACCCTGCAACAGGCCGGCCTCGAGGTACGCACGGCATCCGACGACGCCGCTGCGGAGAAGCTGGTGCGCGACGGCGAGGTCGACGCTGCCGTGGTCGCCGGCCCCAAGGTCCTCGCCATGGACGAGGAACCGTCCGATGTGGTCAGGTCCCTCAGCACCGCGCCGCCGGTCCAACTGCTCGATCCGGACGCGGTCGACCCGTTCCTCGCCTTCGCCGTGCCGTTCGCCCTCGCGTTCTTGTTCTTCATCACGTCCTTCACCTTCGGCATGCAGATCGCCCAGAGCGTCACCGAGGAGAAACAGACGCGGATCGTCGAGATCCTGGTATCGAGCGTCCCCGTGCGCGCCTTGCTGGCCGGTAAGGTCGCGGCGCTGACACTGCTTGCCTTCGCGCAGATCGCCCTGATCACGCTGGTGGCCTTCGTCGGCATGCAGATCGGCGACGTCGACGCACATGTGGTGGGCCTGATCGGACCGGCGATCGGCTGGTTCCTGCCGTACTTCGCGCTCGGCTTCATCATGCTGGCGACCCTGTGGGCCGGCGTCGGAGCGCTCGCAGCCCGGCAGGAGGACATCGCCGGCGCTTCGATGCCGCTCCAGATGGCCGTCATGCTGCCGTTCTTCGCGGTGCTGTTCCTGACAGACAATGCGGCGGCCATGCGGATCCTGTCGTACGTGCCGCTGTCCTCACCGATCGCCATGCCGATCCGGCTGTTCAACGGCGAGGCGGCTTCGTGGGAGCCCGTCGTGTCGCTGGTTCCGCTGGCGTTGGCGGCCGTGCTGTTCCTGAGCGTCGGCGCCCGGATCTACGAAGGATCGTTGCTCCGGACAAACGGAAAGACCGCCTTCAGGACAGCATGGCGAAGCGGGTCCACGGTGGGCTGACATCGACGCGGTGAGCAGACATTGGCAGCCGGCCCGAGCCACTGCTCGGGAAGCAAGCTGCGGTCACCGCTGCCCGGTCGAGGCCGACCTCCGCACCGCCCGCAACCGAGCCGCGCCGGCCCGATTACGCGGCCGGCACGTCCACCCGGCCAGCACGGCAGCACGGCAGCACGGCCACGCGGTTGACCGGGGTGCGCGGTCAGCACGGCCACGCGATTGATCGAGGTGCGCGGTCAGCACGGCCACGCGGTCGACCCGGGTACGCGGGTCCGCCCAGCCTGCAACTCGAAAATCTGCGTCCGCCCAGCCCCGCTCCGCGCGGTCGCAAGCTCCGCGCGGCAAGCGAGGACAAACGAACCGACCACAAGCGGCCCGGGGAATCAGACCTGGCCGAAGCGATTGACAACCGCCATCCCCGTCAAGGGCCGGGCATAAGGAAGGAGAACCGACACGCCCCCTGCACCCTCAGGCGATACGGCGGACGATCGCCAGCAGCGACTGTTCCACGTCCTCGATGGCGCGGTCCGGCTGGAAGACCAGCCAGTCCACCGCCACCACCAGCCCGACACCGAAGAGGGCCGACGACGCCACCCGCACGTCGAGCTCGGCCGGTAGATCGCCGGAGTCCACGCCCGCCTGCACCGTCTCCGCGATCACGCCGATCGCCTGTTCGCGTAGGAGGACCAGCGTCTGCTGCCACTCGCGGTTCGTCCGCCACATCTCGGAGAGGAGGAGTTGTGCGAAGGCTCGGTAACGCCGGATGTACTCCAGCTGCGCTCGTACGAGCGCGGCTACCGCGTCGCGGGGTGGGAGACCCGCGACGGCGGCTCGAAAATCGTCCGTCAGGAGACCGACGCCGTGGCGGAGCAGTTCCTCGAACAGGGCCGTCTTCGAGGCGAAGTTGTAGTACACCGTGCCCTTGGCGACCTTCGCCCGCAGGGCGATGTCGTCCACCGTCGTGGCGGAGAAACCCTGCTCGGCGATCAGTTCCACCGCTGCCTCGTACAGGCGTTGGCGGGTGTCCTCGCGCCTGCGGGTCCGTCCGTCCACGGTTGTCAGATCACCAGCTCCGGGTGCAGGTCTGTTCGGGTCAGCCGGCGTTTGCGGCGGGCCACGGCGATCGTCAGCGCCAGGGCGGCGAGGCCGTACGTGAGCAGCGCCAGAACGCCGGTCACCACCGTACCCGTCGGGCCTCCGTCGATCGTGTGGCGCAACGCCTCCACGACGTACGTCATGGGGAGCAGCGGGTGGATCGCCTGGAAGAACCATGGCGTGGTCTGCACCGGATAGGTGCCGCCCGACGATGTCAGCTGCAGCATCAGCAGCGCCAAGGCGATGATGCGGCCGGCCGGGCCGAGGGCAGCGCCCAGCAGTTGCATGATCGCGGCGAACGCCGTCGCGGTCAGCATCAGCAGGCCCAGGGTGAGCAGCGGGCTGTGCGGGTTCAGACCGAGCCCGAACACCACCACCAGGAACAGCAACGTCGCCTGCGCGAGCCCGATCGCCACCGCGGGCAGCAGACCGGCCAGTGCTACCCGGTGCGCGGGTGCGCCGGACACCACGTAGCGCCGGTTCAGCGGGCGCAGCACCATGAAGGTGATCATGGCGCCGACCCACAGCGCGAGCGACAGGAAGTACGGCGCGAAGCCCACCCCGTAGGTGCCCGCGGGGTGACGCACCGTCCGGTCCACCTGCACCGGGTTGCTGAGGAGGTCGGCGCGCCCGGACGGATCGTCGCCGTACGAGGGAATCTGCTCGGCGCCGTCCCTCAGCCCCGACGCGAGCTGGGCGGTGCCGCTCTGCAGGTCACCGAGACCTGCGGCGAGCCGGCGGCCGCCGTTCGACAACGTTCCCAGCCCGTTGTCGAGCTGCCGCGCGCCCGATGCGAGCTGGAAGATGCCGCCGCGCAGCTGCGTCGCACCGGTCGCCGCATCCGAGGCGCCGTTGCTCACCTGCTGCGCGCCCGTCGCCAGGTCACCGAGGCCGGCCGCCAGGTCGTCGACCTTCGCCCGGGCCGCGGCGACATCGTCGGCGAGGTGCGGCGCGGCCGCCGCGACCTTGCGCGCGGTGGCCGCCACGGTGTGCAGCCGCTTGCTCAGCCCGTCCAGGTCCGCGTGGTCGATCGTGGACTGCACCCGCTTCGCGGCCGCGACAAGCTCCTTTGCGTACGCGCGCGCCTGGTCGATGCCCGGCGTGTCGTCCGGAAGCTCGTCCAGGTACTGCTGCAGTCGCGTCGCATTGCGTACGGCCTCGTCGGCGGCGTCGTCGAGCTGGTTGACGTTTCGCGCCAACACGTCGGCGCCGCGGGCGACCTGATTCGCCGCGTCCTCGATCAGCCGGGCGTTGTCCCGCAGCACCGGCTCCACGCGGTCGGCGGCGGCGTCCACGGTGGATGCGAGTTGCCGCCCACCTGCCGCGGCTTGCTGCGTACCCGTGGCGAGCTGGGCCGCTCCGGTTTGCAGCGCGGCCAAACCATCGGCGAGGTCGTCCGCGCCCTGCGCGGCCGACCCGAGCCCTCCGGCGAGCCGGCCCGCGCCCTTCTCCGCATCGGTCAACCCGTTCTCAAGCTGACCGGCGCCGTTTCGCGCATCCGTGGCTCCGTCGTCAAGCTGCTGCGCGCCGTCGGCCGCCTTGCCGGTCTGCTGTTTGAGATCCGTGAAACCGATCAGCATCTTGTCGAAATATCCGGCCTGGGCGCTCTGCGCCGCAGCGGCCCGGACCTCCTCGAAAGCGGTCCGCGAGAAGATGCCCGAAAGGTAGTTGGTCGCGTCGTCGTTGACGACGACGAGCTCGGCTGGGCGCGGTTTGGCGTCGGCGTCCGGCCCGGTGGTGAGATTCGTCGAGAACGTACGCGGAATGCGCAGCGACAGCTGATACCGGCCCTCGGCGAGTCCCTTCTCGGCGCTCTTCTCATCGGTCACGTGCCAGTCGAAGACCTCACGCCGCACCAGCTCATCGGCGAGGTCCTTCCCCGCGTGCACCTTCGTGCCGTCACTGGCCGTCGCGGCGGTGTCCTCGACGACGAGTGCGGCGGGAATGTGATTGAGGCGGCCGTAGGGATCCCAGAACGCATAGAGGTAGAGGGCGCCGTACAGCAGCGGAATCACGCAGATGACGACCAGGGCGGCGGCGGTGAGCCGGCCGCGCAGGAAACGCCGCAGCTCGAAGCCCGCGAGCCGCATGCTCGACAAACCGTTCACTTGTTCTCTCCACCGCTCTCGGTCGAACCTGATCCCTTGACCGCCGCCACCAGCGGCTCGGCCGCCACTTCGACCGCCGGCTCGGCCGCCGGCGAGGCGGCCGAATCAGCTGCCGCCGAGACCGCCGGTTCGGCTGCCGGCGAGGCCACCGGCTCGACCACCGGCGAGGCGGCCGATTCAGCGGCCGGCTCGGCCACCGGCGAGGCGGCCGAATCAGCTGCCGCCGAGGCCACCGGCGCGGCCGCCACTTCGGCCGCCGGCCCGACCGCCGGCCCGGCTGCCAGCAAGGCCGCCGGCCCGACCGCCGGCTCGGCCACCGGCCCGGCTGCCAGCGAGACCGCCGGCCCGGCTGCCAGCGAGACCGCCGGCCCGGCTGCCGTGAAGGCTGCCGGCGGGGCCGCCGGTAAGGCTGCCGCTCCGTCTTCACGCACGGCGGCGGCTGAATCACCCCCGGGCACAGCCGCCGACTCACGATCCGGCACGCCCGCCGCGTCACCGCTGTCCACATCGGATGTCGACGGGTGCGCCTCACGGCCAGTTTCGCCCAACCGGATCACCGTGCTCACCCGCGCCTCATCGACCTCCCGGGCCGTCACCAGCACGGTTGCCCCCGCTGCGGCCATCTCGCCGATCCGCGTCCAGAGTGCTTCCCGCTCCCCCGCGTCCAATCCCTCGTCGACGGCATCGAGCCCGATGATCTGCGGCTGCGACATCTGCGCCAGAACGATGCCCAGAACCTGTTTCTGGTACGGGCTGAGCGCCAACCCCCGCACCTCCGGGTCGAGCCCGTGCAGAGCGACACCTCCTGGTCGGCGCCGTCCGGCGAGGAGGGCTCGTTCGCGTACGTGCTCCGCGACCGTCAGGACCGGTTCGGGTTCGGACACGCCGGGCACATAGCCGAGAGCCGCCTTACCCGCGACCTCCACACGGCCCGCGGACAACCGGAAACGCTGAGCCAGCGAGAGGAGCACGGTGGTGCGGCCACTGCCCGGCGGTCCGACGATCGCCACGATGTCGCCCGCCGAGGCGGTGACGGAGAGGTCTTCGAAGAGCCAACGGCGGCGGTTGCGAACCCCCGCGGCGGTCACGGTCAGAACCGTCATGATGAGCACCTATTCTGCACTGACTGGTCAGTGCAAAAACCTACCCGGTTCATCTCCCGATGCACGCCGGCGTGGCAGACCTCACCACCACAGGCTTCAATGTCGAACCTTTTTGCCCGACTTATGCAAGATGTCGGTTACCTATCGCCGATCCGACGTCTCCGCATTGGACAAGGCCGCCGCCACCGCGCCGCCCGCGAGACGGCAGCACGGTGGAACGCAACCACAGCCACCGGGGCCGCACGCGAGACCGCAGCACGGTAGAACGCAACCACAGCCACCGGGCCACACGCGAAACAGCAGCACGGCCGCACGCGAGACCGCAGCACGGTGGACCGGATCCCGGTCGCAAGGCAGGATCGAGCCCATGGTGACGCGATGGGGCATGACCGTTCCGCTCGGCGGGGTTCCGCTGGCTGACCACGCCGCGGTTTTCGCCGCGCTGGCCGACGCCGGGTTCACCGATTTCTGGTCCAGCGAGGTGAACGGCACCGATGCGTTCACGCCGCTGACCCTCGCCTCCGTCTGGCAGCCCGAGGCCCGCCTCGGCACCGCCATCACGCCGGTCTTCACCCGCGGGCCGGGCTTGCTGGCGATGACCGCAGCCGCTCTCGCCGAGGCCGCGCCCGGGCGGTTCCAGCTGGGGATCGGTTCGTCGTCTCCGGTGGTGGTCGGGGATTGGAACGCGGCGGAGTTCACCCAGCCGTACGCCCGCAGCCGCGACATGCTCCGCTTCCTGCGCGCCGCCCTTGCCGGGCAGACCGTCGACGAGACGTACGAGACGTTCCGGATTCGCCGGTTCCGTCTCGAACGGCCGCCGGCGGTTCCGCCCCGGATCCTGCTGGCGGCCCTGCGCCCCGGGATGTTGCGCCTGGCTGCGGCCGAGGCGGACGGCGTGATCCTCAACTGGCTCGCGGCGAGCGATGTGCCGCAGGCCCTGTCCGAGGCGAAGACCGACGATCCCGACTTCGACGTGGTCGCCCGCATCTTCGTGTGCCCGACGGAGGACGCCGCGTACGCCCGTGCGGTGGGTCGTCGCATGATTGCCGCGTACCTGACGGTTCCGGCGTACCTGGAATTCCACCGCTGGCTGGGCCGGGAGCCGGCGCTGGCTCCGATGTGGACGGCCTGGGCGAGGGGTGACCGCAAGGGCGCTCTCGCAGCCATTCCGGATGCGGTGGTCGACGAGCTGATCGTGCACGGCTCACCGGAGGAGTGCCGCGACCATGTGCTTCGCTACGGGGAAGCGGGGGTGAAGGTGCCGGTCATGGCGCTGATTCCGACGCCGGAACTGGAGAAGGGCGGCCCGGCGGCCCTCGCCGACCTGTTCACCGCGCTGGGCCCGGGGCGCGCCTGAAAATTTCGGAACGCGGCTGGAGCGAGCCTAGAAAAGCACCGTCGCAAAGCTTCCACGCTGCACGAACCCGCACCGCGCATAGACCCGCCGAGCCGCAGAGTTGTAGTCGTTCACGTACAGGCTCACCGTAGGCGCCACCCTGCGCAGCGCGTCGGACAGCACGGCCGACATCGCCCCTGCCGCCAACCCCTGCCCGCGATACTCCGGGTCGACCCAGACGCCCTGAACCTGCGTCGTCCGCCGGGTCACGATCGCCAGCTCGGCTTTGAAGATCACCCGGTCGCCGACGAACCGGGCGTACGCCCGCTTGCCCCGCACCAGCTCCGCGATCCGGCGTTTGTATCCGCGGCCGCCGTCGTCGAGGAGCGGCGACACGCCGACCTCTTCGGTGTACATGGCGACGGCCGCCGGGAACAGTTGGTCGACCTCGTCCGGCTTGACCAGCCTGACCGCCGGGTCGGGGTCGACGGGGGCCTCCCGGTCGGCGACGAGCAGCGGCTGATGCGGCCGTACGTCGCGGGCCGGGCCCCAATGGCCGCCGAGGCGGTCCCACAGGTCGAGGACCGCGTCCGAGCGGCCGATGATCGACGAGCAGATGCGGGGGTCGGCGCCGAGCACGTCGGCGAAGGCCGAGATCGCCGGCGGCGTGGCGCAGACCGGAACCAGGTGCGCGCCGGACCAGCACAGGGATTCGATCCGCCGCCCGTTGCCGTAGCCGTAGATGCGGCCGTCGGAGCGCCACCAATTGAGCCCGTGGGCCGCTACCCGCTCGGCGATCTGCGCGCCGGCGTACGGGTCCAGATCGAGGATCTTCTCGACCGTGGCCCGCTCGGGCTCCCCGAGTTGGCGAATCGGCACCGTCAGCACAGGTATCAGATTGCCAGATCGCGCGGCCCACACACCCGGCGCTCCCCGGCAAGTTTCGACATGGCCTTGTCGCCGACAGATTGCCGATATATCGTCTAGCTATCGACAACAGATCGGAGATAGTCATGAGGCACGAACACATGCGTCGTCTGCACGAGGGCCGGATGCGCGGCTTCGGGTTCCCGCCCGGATTCCCGTTCGGCCAGGGCGGTCCCGGCGGCTTCGGCAGCGGCCCGGGCTGGGGACCTCCCGGCCCCGGCGGTCACGGCCATCGCCGCGGCGGCCGCGGCAGCCGTCCCAACGTCCGCCCTGCCCTGCTCGCCCTCCTGCTGGAGCGTCCGATGCACGGCTACGAGATGATCCAGGAGCTGGAGAGCCGCACCGGCGGCATCTGGCGCCCGAGCCCCGGCTCGGTCTACCCGACCCTCCAGCTCCTCGAGGACGAAGGCCTGATCGAGGCCGAGGCGACCGGCGGCCGCAAGCGGTTCACGCTCACCGAGGCCGGCCGCGCCGAGGCGCAGACCGCCGCGGAGAACCCGCCGTGGGCCCAGTTCAGCGACGACACGATGTCGCAGGTCCAGGACTTCCGCGACGCGGCGGTCGGGATCATGAGCGCGCTGCGCCAGGTCGGCTTCAGCGGCAGCCCGGAGCAGCGCCAGCGCGCCCTCGAGGTCCTGAACGAGACGAAGCGCAAGCTCTACGCGATTCTCGCCGACAGCGAGTGACCCGCCGGCCGAAACCCATCGGGGGAAGGGCGCGCCGTTCCGGTGCGCCCTTTTTCCAGGTACGGCGCGCCGCGCCCGGCAACCGCAACACCGTCCCCCACCCGCACACAGCAGCAAACTGGACGATCGACACACGTCAAACTCTTGCCAGAATCCGCTCATATCCCGTAAACCCATAGTTCGTGAGCATCGGTCCCACTGATGTCATGTCCACCCACAAGCTCCTGCTGGCCGCCGTCATCCCCACCCTGCTGACCACCGCCACAACCCTCATCCCGGCCCCTGCGGCCGCAGCCCACGCCGCCCGCCCGTCCCCCACGGCCGAGCCCACCGCGCGCGATGCCATTGGCCGCACCACCGCTACCGACATCGCCCGCATCCCCGCCGCGACCGACCCCGCTCGAAGCCCCGCCGTTCACCACCCCAGCGGGACCAACTCCGATCGCCGCCGCACCGCGGCCGGCCCCGCTCGCAACCCCGCGGCAACCGACTCCGCTCCTCGCCAGGCCGTGGCCGCCGCGTCGTGCCCGGCCGTCATCGCGCACAAGACCGGCGGCAGTCACGCGCCCGAGAACACCGCCCCCGGGGTGGGCGTCGGGAAGTCGCTGGGGGCCGGCACCGTCGAGATCGACATCCGGTTCAACAAGAGCAACTTCGCCTTCGCCATGCACGACGAGGACGTGGCGAGGACGACGAACGGGACCGGGCGCGTACAGGACCTGTGGATGCCGGATCTGCAGAAGCTCAGCGCTGCCGACTACGCGCCCTGGAAGACCGACTCACGGTACGGCGGCTTCAACCCCGACGGCACACCGAAGGTCCGGCCGCCGTACACGTACGAGATCCTGGACGCGGCGAAGAAGGCGGGCGTCAAGCTGCTGCTCGATGTGAAAGTGACGCCGACGCGGGCGCAGGCGGACTCGTTCGTCGGGTATCTGGACCGGTCCGAGTTCCGGATGCGGGACCGGGTGATCTGGATGGCGAACAGCGAGGCGGGGCTGCGAACAATGCGCGGCTGGTACCCCGACCTCACCTACTACCTGCTCGAACGGCCGGCGTCCGGCTACATGCGCACCGGCGACTCACTCAAGGCCATGGGCGCGGTCGCGTACGCGGTGCCGATCGGTGAGGTGCGCTCGGCGGCGTACGTGGACTACTACCACTCGTACGGGCTGAAGGTGTCCACCTGGACCACGGACGACGTGGCCCTGGACGTCCCGGCCAACTGGAGCAAGGCCCGCTCGTACGGCGTGGACGCGGTCACCACGGACCGCCCTGACGAGGCCCTCACCCAGCAGGGCGGCACCGCCTGCACCGGCTGACAACCGGCCCCCGCCCAAAGGTAGCGGCGCGCCGACCAGGAGAACGCCGAACGCACGAGCCGCGCAAGGTCCACGACGCCCCGGCCAGGAGCGCGCCGAACGCACGAGCCGGCAGGGTCCACGACGCCCCGGCCAGGAAAGCGCCGAACGCACGAGCCGACAGCGTCCGTAGACGGTCCGGCTGGGAGGGTGGGTGGGCGGGCGAGGCGGCAGGGGCGCACAAACGCCCGGCCGGGGGCGTGGCGGGCGCGCGGGCAGGGAGGCGTGTGCGGGCCCGGCCCGGTGCTGCGGTTGCCGGGCCCGTCGCGCCGTACTCGGAGAAAGCCGGGCCGTCGACGGCCCGGAGGGATCAGTGGACCGTGACCTGCGGGCCGGGCAGCAGGTCGCGGAGCTCTTCCGGCAGTTCCGCGCCCATCTCGTCGGCCAGGCGGAGCGCCTCCTCGACCAGCGTCTCCACGATGATCGATTCGGGGACGGTCTTGATGACCTGGCCCTTCACGAAGATCTGGCCCTTGCCGTTGCCGGAGGCGACGCCGAGGTCGGCCTCGCGGGCCTCGCCGGGGCCGTTGACGACGCAGCCCATGACGGCGACGCGCAGCGGGACCGGGAAGCCCTCGAGGGCGGCCGTGACCTGCTCGGCGAGGGTGTAGACGTCGACCTGGGCCCGGCCGCAGGACGGGCAGGAGACGATCTCGAGGCCGCGTTCGCGCAGGCCGAGGGATTCGAGGATGGCCTGGCCGACCTTGATCTCCTCGACCGGCGGGGCGGACAGCGACACGCGGATGGTGTCGCCGATGCCCTCGGCGAGCAGGGCGCCGAAAGCGACCGCGCTCTTGATCGTGCCCTGGAAGGCGGGGCCGGCCTCGGTGACGCCGAGGTGCAGCGGGTAGTCGCACTGCTCGGCGAGCTGGCGGTACGCGCGGATCATCACGACCGGGTCGTTGTGCTTGACCGAGATCTTGATGTCGCGGAAGCCGTGCTCCTCGAAGAGCGAGCACTCCCACAGCGCCGACTCGACCAGAGCCTCCGCGGTGGCCTTGCCGTACTTCTCGAGCAGCCGCTTGTCGAGGGAGCCCGCGTTGACGCCGATGCGGATCGGGATGCCGGCGTCGGAGGCCGCCTTGGCGATCTCCTTGACCTTGTCGTCGAACTGGCGGATGTTGCCGGGGTTGACCCGAACCGCCGCGCAGCCCGCGTCGATGGCGGCGAAGACGTATTTGGGCTGGAAGTGGATGTCGGCGATCACCGGGATCTGCGACTTCTTCGCGATCGCCGGCAGCGCCTCGACGTCGTCCTGCGAGGGCACCGCGACGCGCACGATCTGGCAGCCCGAGGCGGTCAGCTCGGCGATCTGCTGCAGCGTCGAGTTGACGTCGGCGGTGAGCGTGGTGGTCATCGACTGGACGCTGACCGGGGCGCCGCCGCCGACCAGCACCCCGCCGACGTTGATCTGGCGGCTCTGCCGCCGCGGCGCGAGCGGCGGCGGGGGTACGGCCGGCATACCGAGACTGACTGCGGTCATTTCACACTCACCTGGAGAAGATCGAGATCGGGTTGACGACGTCGGCGGTGATCGTCAGCAGCGTGAACGCGCCACCGATCAGGATGACGGCGTAGGTCAACGGCATGAGCTTGTAGTAGTCGACGCGACCGGGGTCGGGTTTCTTGAGTCGAGCGTAGAGCCACGACCGGGCGCGCTCGTACCAGGCGATGGCGATGTGACCGCCGTCCACCGGCAGCAGCGGCAGCAGGTTGAACAGGCCGATGAAGACGTTCAGCGAGATGAAGATCATCAGGAAGACCTGGGGCACGCCGGCCTCGATCGCCTCGCCGCCCAGCCGGCTCGCGCCGACCACGCTGATCGGGGTGTCGGGGTCACGCTGCTCCCCCGTGATCGAATTCCACAGCGCCGGCACCTTCTCCGGGATCCGCTTCATCGCCGCGAACGACGCCTTCACCAGGCTCCAGCCGTAGTCGAAGCTGGCGCCGACCCCGTCGACCGGCCCGTACGTGACCAGGCCCGGCATGTCGAGCCGGGGACCGACGCCGGCGACCGCGACCTCCTTGACCTCGCCCTTCGGGTCGTCGAGCGGGGTGCGCTGGGCGGCGATGAGCTTGACCGTCGCGGTGCCGGGGACGCCGTCGCGGGTGTACGCGAACGTGACGTCGCCCGGCGGCAGCGCGCGGATCGCGTCGGTGAGCTGCCCGTAGTTCTGGATCGGCGTGGCGCCGACCTGGGTGATCAGGTCACCGGTCTTGAGGCCGGCGAGGGCCGCCGGGGCCTTCGGGTCGGTCGGCGCGCAGCCCTGCTGGTCGGTGATGACGACCTGCACGCACTCGCCGACCGAGATCTTGGCCGGGATCGCCCGCTCCTCGGCGGCGGTCTGCGGCAGGGCGGGGTTGGGCAGGCCGACGAAGACGGCGGCGAACCAGGTCGCGACGATGGCGAGCACGAAGTGCGTGATGGAGCCGGCGGACATGACGACCGTGCGCTTCCACACCGGGAACCGCCACATGGCCCGCGGCTGGTCCTGCGGCTCGACGTCGTCGTCCTGCGGGGTCATGCCGACGATCTTGCAGAAGCCGCCGAGCGGGATGGCCTTGAGGCCGTACTCGGTCTCGCCGCGCTTGAAGGAGAAGATCGTCGGGCCGAAACCCACGAAATACTTGGTGACCTTCATGCCGAACCGCTTGGCCGTGATCATGTGGCCCAGCTCGTGCAGGCTCACCGAGATCAAGATGGCGAGCGCGAACGCCGCTACCCCCAACCAGTACAGCATCAGGCTCCTTCAGCCGCAGTAGCGATCATCCGCTGTGCCTGGGCCCGCGCCCACGCCTCCGCGGCGAGCACCTCTTCGACCGTACTCGGTTCGTCGAATCCGGGGGCCGCCGCGAGCACCGCCGACAGGGTCTCGACGATGCCCAGAAAAGGTAGCCGACCGGACACGAAGGCGGCCACACACTCTTCGTTCGCGGCGTTGTAGATCGCCGGGCGGCAGCGACCGGCCCGGCCGGCCTCCTTGGCCAGCTCCACCGCCGGGAACGCCTCACTGTCGAGCGGGCGCAGCTCCCAGGTGTGCGCGAGCGTCCAGTCCACCGCGGCGGCGGCCTCGGGCACGCGCTCCGGCCAGGCCAGGGCGAGGGCGATCGGCAGGCGCATGTCCGGCGGGCTGGCCTGGGCGAGCGTCGAGCCGTCGGTGAACTCGACCAGCGAGTGCAGCACCGACTGCGGGTGCACCATCACCTCGATGTCGTCGTACGCGACGCCGAACAGCTCGTGCGCCTCGATGACCTCGAGCCCCTTGTTGACCATGGTCGCCGAGTTGATCGTGACGACGGGCCCCATGTCCCACGTGGGGTGCTTGAGCGCTTCCTCGGGGGTGACGTTCGTCAACTCCTCACGCCGGCGGTCCCGGAACGCCCCGCCGCTGGCGGTGAGCACCAGCCGGCGCACCTCCCGCTCGGCGCCGCCACGCAGGCACTGGGCGAGCGCGGAATGCTCGGAGTCGACCGGCACGATCTGCCCCGGCCGCGTCACCGCGGCCTTGACCAGCGGGCCGCCGGCCACGAGGGACTCCTTGTTGGCGAGCGCGAGCGTACGGCCCGCCGTCAGCGCGGCGAGCGTCGGCGCGAGCCCGAGGCTGCCGACCACCCCGTTGAGCACCACGTCGCAGGGCCACTGCGCCAGCTCCGTCATGGCGTCCGGACCTGCCACGATCTTGGGCAGCTTGAAGTCGCCGGACGCCCATCCCCGCTTCTGCGCCTCGGCGTAGAACGCCAGCTGCAGATCCTGCACCGCGCTGGCGTGCGCCACCCCCACGACGTCGACGCCGAGCTCCAGCGCCTGCGCGGCGAGCAGCGCGACGTTGCCGCCGCCGGCGCCGATCGCCACGACCCGGAACCGGTCGGGGTTGCGGCGCACGATGTCGATGGCCTGGGTGCCGATGGAACCGGTCGAACCGAGCAGGACGAGCTCACGCATGCCTGCCATCTTCCCGGACGCCCGCACGCCGCCGTCGCTCAGCCTTCCTCCCCCAGCAACTGGACCGGATCGACGGCGAACGGGAACGGAACGCGCATCTCGAACATCGCGCCCGCCGCCGCCGCGACGACCGGGTGGTATTCGCCGTCGCGCAGCTCGTGCAGCAGAAGGCCCGGCACACGGTTCCGGAAGTCGATGCGCAGAAAGTAAGGCACGCCGGCCTCGGCGTATTCGCGCGGGCGGTCGATAAGGTCCTTGCGCCTGTTGCCGCTCGACACGATCTCGCCGAGCAGCACGGCCTCGGTGATGGGCATCGTCTTCTTGCCGCCACCGGATCGCCGCAGCACCACGATGTCCGGGATGAAGAGATCGTCACCGGAGACGATGTTGACCTCCGGGTAGGCCCACAGGCCGACCGCCCGGGCCGCCTGTTTGAGCCGGTAAGTCAACTCCAGCTCGATGTCCTGGTGGTCGTAGTTGGCATGCGGCGTCACGACGATGCTCCCGCGGACGACTTCGACCTTGGGACCGTGGTGCTCGGGTAGCAGGTCGAGGGCCAGTTGGGCGGTCCACGGCTCGTTCAGGACACCGAGAATGTCGAACGACGGTTCACGATGGGGCAGGGCCATCGGACTCACCTCCTCCGGGACATCGTGCCGCAGACCAGCGTACCGCCGGAGGATCGAGCGGCCGCCCTGTGGACAACTCAGAAGGCGGCCCTGTCCAGCAGGTCGCGGAGCCTCATCAACTCCTCTTCGGTAAGCCCGCCGGTCGGGATCGTGAGGTACTGCTCCCGGCCGATGCGGACGACCATCTGGCCGGGGAGCTCGTCGTAGCCGCTCAGCAGCTTCCACACCGCTTCGGTACGGGCGAGGTCGGTGGCGAAGCCGAAACGGTCGTCGTCGAAGTGGTACGTCGTGGGACGAGCCAGCAACCACATGCCCTCCCGCCTCATCCGCCGGATCGCCACCTCCGGCCCCAGCACGCTGAAGACCAGCGCCAGGACGGCCAGCAGCGCGAGGAACGACAGGCCCATGCCGAAGTAGCCCGTCAGGCCGATGACGAGCAGCGGCAGCGCGAGCAGCCGGGCCGGCAGGAACCGCCGGCGGGCGATGTGCCGGACCGCCTCGGCGATCTGCCGCGCGTCCGGCTCGGCGCTGAAGGTCAGGGACATGAGGCTCCGCTCCGAGCAGTCTCGCTGATGGTGCGGGATCGTAGCGGCCGGATGGGTATGTCAGGAGGCATGCGACGACTGCGCCGGCTGCTGGCCGCCCCGTTCCGGCCACTGCGAGGGCGCGATCTGGCGTTGCACGCCGCCGCGGTCACCTTCTACGCCGGGATCGCCGTGGTGCCGGTGGCGTTGCTGGCCATCTGGATCACCGGGCTGATCGCCGGTGCGGATCGGGTACGCCGCCTCACCGGCCGGACGATCGACGCGCTCCCCGACGCGATCGGCGCCCCGAACGCCCTGGACCGCCTCATCGACGCGGGCCTGCACCTCACGCCGTGGCTCGCGCTGGCCAGCCTCCTGCCCGCCACCCTGTACGGCGAGGGCCTGCGCCGGGCGTTCGTCAGCCTGCGGGACCCGGGCGAGTCGCTGGTGGGCTGGCGCGGCCGGCTGCTCTGGCTCCCGCTGCTGGCCGCGGCGCCGGCCCTGCTGCTGTCGCTGTTCCTGGCGCTGCCGGTGACGAGCGGCCTGTGGGTCCGCGGCGGCTGGTACGCGGTGGCCGGTGTGGTCCTGTCCTTCCTGGCCGCGTGGCTGGTGCTGACCCCCGTGGTGATCTGGGTCTACCGCGGCGTCGCGCCCGGACGGCCGGAGTGGCTGGCGACAACCCTGGTCGGGTCCTTCACCGCCGCCAACCTCTCCGGTTTCCTGCACGGCTTCGTGCTCTTCTGCTCCCTGCCGCTGGACCTCGGCGCGCCGTTCGGCGGGTTCACCGAGATCGGCGGCACGGTGGCGGTCGGGCTGTGGCTGTACCTGTTCCACGTCATCGTGCTCGCCGGATTCGCCGCCACGCAGAGCGCGAGCGCGTACCAGCGGCTCAGACGGGCACGGAACGCCGCTCCGGAGCCGGCGCCGGCGGCTCCGGCGGCTCGTGGATCCCGTACCGGGAGTAGAACCGGCTCAGGAAGCCGGGGGCCCACCAGTTCCAGCGACCCAGCAGCCGCATCGTCGCCGGGACCAGCAGCGCCCTGACCAGCGACGCGTCCACGATGATCGCCACGATCATGCCGACGCCGATGGTCTTGATGACGGTCACGCCGCCGGTGGCGAAGCCCGCCACCACGGTGATGAGCAGCAGCGCCGCGGCGGTGATGATGCCGCCGGTGTACTGCAGGCCGGTCGCGACGGAGGCGGTGTTGTCCCCGGTGCGGTCCCATTCCTCGCGTACGCGGGAGAGCAGGAACACCTCGTAGTCGGTGGCCAGGCCGAAGAGCACGGCCAGCACGAGAATCATGTTGCTGGGTTCGATGAAGCCCGTCGACTCGAAGCGCAGCACGTTCTCGAAGTGGCCCTCCTGGAAGATCCAGACGACCACCCCGAACGACGCGCCGATCGACACCAGGTTCATCAGCACGGCCTTGATCGGCAGCAGCACCGAGCCGAAGGCCAGGAACAGCAGCACGATCGTGGCGACCGCCATGATCAGCGCCATGTACGGCAGCCGCGCCGCGAGGCTCTCCAGCAGGTCCAGGTCGATCGCGGGCCGCCCGCCCACGAGCACCTCGGCGCCGGGCGGCGGCGGGAGGTCGCGGATCGCGGAGACGATCCGGCGGGCGTCGGCGTGCGGAAGATCAGCCGGGTACGTGACCGTGATCAGCGAGGCGGCATCGCGCTGGGCGGTGACGGTGGCGCCGCCGACGTCCGGCAGCGCCGCGATGCGCTGGGCCAGGTCGCCGGCGGAGCCCTGGACGATGACGGAGATCGGGTCCTGGCCACCGCCGGGGAACTCCGCGTCGAGCCGCTCCCCCACCACCCGGGCGGCGCTGCCCGGGGGCAGCACGCGCTCGTCGAAGCCGCCGAACTCCACCCGCAGGAACGGCGCCGCGAACGCCGCGAGGACGACGAGCACGCCGACGACGTACAGCACGGGTCGCCGCATGACGCTGCGCGCGACCCGCTCCCACGCTCCGGCGCTCTCCACCGCACGCTTGCGCTGCGGCAGCGGGATGCGCAGCTTGTCGATGCGGTGGCCGAGCAGGGACAGCACGGCCGGCAGCACCGTCAGGGCGGCGAGCATCGCGACCAGCACGGCGGCCATGCCGCCGATGGCCAGGCCGCCCAGGAAGGGTTGCGGGAAGATCAGCAGGCTGGAGAGCGCGAGGACGATCGTCAGGCCCGAGACCATGACCGTACGGCCGGCCGTCGCCACCGTGGTGCGGATGGCGGTGGGCACGTCGTTGCCCCGGGCCAGCTCCTCGCGGAAGCGGCTGACGACGAACAGCGAGTAGTCCACCGCCATGCCGAGGCCGAGCAGGGTGATGACGTTGATCGCGAAGACCGAGATGTCGGTGAGGTAGGTCAGCGCCCGGATCGCCACGAAAGCGCCGAGGATCGCGATGCCGCCGACGAGCAGGGGCGACAAGGCGGCGATCAGGCCCCGGAAGATCAGGACGAGCAGCACGAACAGCACCGGCAGCGAGAAGATCTCGGCGCGCGTGATGTCTTTCTTGGTCTGCGTGTTGGCCTGGTCCGTGAACGCGACCAGACCGCCGACCTCGGTCTTCAGCCCGGGGGCGGCGAGTTCCGGCTCCAACCGGTGGTACGCGGCAGCCTTGCCGTCCTCGCCGCCCGCCTTGAGATAGACGGCCGCGTACGTGGCGTGCTTGTCGTTGCTGACCAGGGCCGGAGAGGCGTCGGGGTCGGTGTAGGCGGCGACCTTCTCGACGTCGGCCTGCGCGCGGATCCGGCCGATCGCGGCGGAGACGGGACCACGGAAGGACTCGTCCGTGACCGTTGCGGTGTCACTGGACCAGAGCACGACCAGGTCGGGGTTGCGCTGGCCGAAATGCTGGGCGATCGCCGCGGCGGCGCGGTTGGACTCGCTGTCCGGGTCGTCGTACCCACCGCCGGTGAGCGCGCCGAAGACGCCGGCGCCCCATGTCGCGCCGGCCACGACCAGCGCCAGGGCGGCCGCCACCACCCACCAGCGCACGTGGACGACCGCCCTGCCCCACCAGCCGAACATCCCGTCCGCCTCCCGTACCCAGCCGCTACGCATAGATGCCGCTCACGGTAGGGCGTGAGCGGTCCTCGATGACGCCGACTATGACGTCCGCCACGGTAGCCGGGTCCGTACCGCTGTCTTACCCGACACGAGGCGCCCGGCACGCGGCGGCGTCGCCGACCGCCCGGCCCGGCGCGCGGCACCCGGCGGGCCGGTCGGCCGTCCGGTGCGGCGGCTTGGGCCGGGCAGCGCCGAGCCGGCGCCGATTTGGGCGGAACTGTCCGCCGATCGGCGCGCTAGAGTCGGCCCTCATGAACGCTCTGCCGCCGCGCGCCGACGTCGTGATCATCGGCTCGGGCCACAACGGCCTGGTCTCCGCCGTGCTGCTCGCCCGCGCCGGCCTCGACGTCGTCGTGCTCGAGGCCGCCGACGTGATCGGCGGCGCCACCCGCACCGAGCACCCGTTCGCCAAGGTGCCGGGGCTCGGCCAGTCCACGGGGTCGTACCTGCTCGGCCTCATGCCGCCGGAACTGCTCGCCACGCTCGACGTCGACATCCCCGTGCTGCGCCGCGACCCGCACTACTTCCTGCCCACGCCGGGCGGGCCCGGCTCGCCGTACCTGTTGTTCGGCACCGACCGGGAAGCCACGCGCGCGCAGATGGAGCGGTTCTTCTCGCCCCGCGACATCGCCGCGGACGAGGCCCTGCAGGTCGAGATCGCCGCGCTGCGCGCCGATCTCGCGCCCGCCTGGCTGCAGGAGCCGGCCTCCGTCGAGCAGATCGCCGACCGGCACATCCGGCCGCAGCTGCAGAGCACCTTCGTCGATCTCGTACGCGGCTCCGTCGCCGACTACCTGCAGCGCTTCGGTTTCAAGAGCGAACTGCTGATGAGCATGTACGCGGTGACCGACGGCCTGTCCGGGCTGAACGCCGGCCCCGACGACCCCGGCACGGGCCACAACTTCCTCGTGCACAACATGTGCCGCCTGCCGGGCGCCGACGGCACGTGGATGATCGCGGCGGGCGGCATGGGCACCGTCTCGCGCACCTTCGCCGACGCGGCCCGCGCCGCGGGAGCCCAGATCTTCACGGGTACGCCGGTGAGCGCCGTGGCGGTCACCCAGGGGGCGGCCACCGGCGTCGCCCTGGCCGACGGACGCACGGTCGAGGCCCGGGTGGTACTGGGCGCCTGCGACCCGTACCAGCTGCTGTCCCTCGTGCCGCAAGACGCGCTCCCGGCCGAGCTGACGGCACGCATGGCGGCGGTGAAGCGTCCCGGTACCACGCTCAAGCTCAACCTGGCGCTGTCCGGCCTCCCGCGCTTCTCCTGCCTCCCCGAGAACGCCCCGTCCCCGTTCGGCTCCACCATCCACCTCCTGCCGGGCTCCTCGAGCCTCGCCGGGCTGAGCCTGCCCGCGGCGGAGAACCGGAGCAGAGACGAGTCCGACTCGCCGATGGCGGCGCTGCGCGGCATGTGGGCGGACGTCCAGGCCGGGCGCCTGCCCGCCGAGCCGACCATCGAGTGGTACCTGCACACCACGGTCGACCCGTCGCTGCAGGACGAGGCCGGCCACCACTCGTCGGCCCTGTTCGTGCAGTCCGTGCCGTATCACCTCGACGGCACGACCTGGGACGAGGCGCTTCCCGGCTACGTCACCCGGCTGCTGGAGATCGTCGACCGGTACGCCCCCGGCACCTCGGGCCTGGTCGCGGACATGATGCCGCTGACCCCGCCGGGCATCGAACGGCACTTCGGCATCACCGGCGGCCACATCCACCACGTCGACAACACGGTCGCTTTCGACGAGCGCATGCCGTACGCGACGGGCCTGGACGGTCTGTACGCGGGCTCGGCCGGCGCCCACCCGGCGGGCAGCGTCATCGGCGCGGCGGGCCACAACGCCGCCCGGCGCATCCTCGCCGACCTCGGCCTCGGCCGCTAGCACCGCCACGGCGGGCCGGCCCTGGCGCGGCGGCGTGGGCTGCCTCGCCATACCGCTCAGCCGGGTCGGGCCGGCCTCAGGCGACTGCCCGGACCAGCTCGGACAGCGCGGGCCACAGCGACGGCGCCGCGCCGATCGTCAGCTCGGTGGAGAAGTCCGGGCCGTGCCCACCGAGCACGACACCGGCCTCCCGGGCGATCAGGGCGCCTGCGGCGATGTCCCACAGGTTCGTGTCCAGCGCCAGACCGCCGTCGAGCCGGCCGGCGGCCTGGTACACCAGGTTCAGCGCCGCCGGGACCCGGCGGATGTCGCCCGACTTCGGGAGCAGCTCCCGGATCACCCGGCCGGCGCGCTCCTTGGTCGCCGGATTCGGCTGGAAACTCACACCGACGAGCGCCTCGTGCAGCTGCCGCCCACCCGGCGCGGTGATCGGCTCGCCGTTGAGCAGGGCGCCGCCCCCGTCGACGGCGCTGAACGTCTCACCGGCCGCCGGGTCGTGCACGACCGCCGCCCGGGCCCGGTCGTCGTGGTACAGCGCGATGCAGACGGACCACGGACCGGTGCGGCTCACGTAGTTGCGGGTGCCGTCGAGCGGGTCGACGATCCACGACCAACCGCTCGAGCCGGTCCGGCCGTGCCCCTCCTCGGCCTGGACGGCGTCGCCGGGCCAGGCCGCGACGATCCCGTCGACGATGAGGCGCTCGCTGGCGATGTCGACGTCGGAGACGACGTCGTTGACGTGCGCCTTGGGGGCGCCCATCCGCAGGGTGTCGCGCCGCTCCAGCTGCAAGCGGCCGGCGCGGACAGCCAGGTCGACGGCGAGGTCACGGGCGGCGGGAAGGTCACGGTCGTCCATCGCGACGAAGGTTACCGGGTCACGGTCCGGGCGCCGACGACGGAGAGCAGCTCCAGCTTCTCGTCGCTCTCGACGCCCGGCGGCGGCGCCTCCCGCGCCGGGGCCGGCTGCCACTCACCCAGAATGAAGGGGCCAGGGCCAGCGCATGCTGGGCCCCGGCCCCGGCCTCGACGGGAGTTGCGGTCTGCACCACCCACCGAGCTACGACATGAAGCTCTTGATTTTGATTTTGATCTTGATCAGGAAGCTGTCTTCTCCGCGCGGATCTTGTGGCCGACGCTGGTGAGGCACCGCCCGCTCGGCAGGTCGAACTTCCATCCGTGCAGCTGGCAGGTGAGCACGTTGCCGTCCACGATGCCGAAGCGGCTGAGGTCCGCCTTCAGGTGGGGGCAACGGCGCTGGACCGTCCAGTCACCGAGCTGGGTGTCCTCGGCCTCGACCGTCTTCTCGTGCTCGTCGTACCAGCCTTCGGCGTACTGGAGGCGCTCCTCGCTGAGGCACTTGAAGAACGCGTAGACGAACTCGTTGTACTGGCCGATGCGTGCGGCGGTGAAGCGGCAGGAGAGGAACAGGGAGTTCACCCAGTCGCCCTCGTCGATGAAGATGAGGTGCTCGATCAGCTCGCGCTGGGTGCGGAAGCGGTAGCGGACCTTCTCGTCGGCGTACGGCCGGACCTGCTTGCCGGGGAAGTCGACGACGATCGACTCGACCGCCTCGCCGTCATAGCTGACCAGGTCGAAGCGGACCGGGCCGCCGACGCCCTTCGCCAGGTAGATCGACTCCTCGAGCAGCGGCTCGATGCGCTTCTTCAGCTCACCCAGCACGTCGATCTCCGGGTGCCGCCAGGAGGCCTTCTCGGCGGCGATGATCGGCGCCTTGCGCTCGCGCATCTCCTCGAGGTGGGCCTTCTTGTTGGCGAAGAACTCGTCGACGTCGGTGGGGTGGGTCGTCGTGATGTCGCCCGCGGCGGTGATGTCGGAGACGCTGCCCGGCAGCAGGATCACGCCGTTGGTGCCGCCGACCTTCGCGTACTCCGACTGGAACACCGACTGGTCGGGGAAGATGTTGCCCTCGTCGCCGAAGATGTCGTTGAACTGCCACAGCTCGTCGTCGAGGAAGCACGGCGGGCCGGCGATCGGGAAGACGTGGTCGGCCTTGAGGTCGTCGATGTAGCGCCAGGTCCGGTCGAACTGCCGTTCGCGCTTCTGCTTGCCGAACGCGGTCTTCGCGGCGGTGGGCAGCTCGTAGACCATCGGATACCAGATGGCGCCGGAGAACTGCAGCATGTGCGCGTGCACGTGGCCCAGCTCGGCGAAGACGGAAAGGTCGGTGGGGCGGGCGTCGTTCTGGTTGAGCAGCCGGACGCCGTCGTACTCCACCCAGAGCGAGGAGTCGCCGATCGGGCCGTCGGTGGGGCTGATCAGCGCCTGGATCATGACCTTGAGGCCGCCGTCGAGCTCGTGCACCTCGTTGCTCTTGGTCTTGAGGAAGCTCGTGAAGCCCAGGTCGCGCAGCTCGTCCTCGAGCTGGCTGGTCGGATACTCGGGGAGGAGCACCGTCGCCTTCTTGGACACGAAGTGCTTGAGGTGCTCGGCGTCGAAGTGGTCCCGGTGCAGGTGGGAGACGTACAGGTAGTCGCAGTCGCCCAGCGTCTCCCAGTCCAGCAGGGAGTTGTCCGGGAACGGGAACCACGACGCGAAGTACGCCGGGTTGACCCAGGGGTCGCACAGGATGCTGCCCGCGCCCGTGTCGATCCGCATGCTGGCATGCCCAGTGCCCGTGATCCGCACCGTCTCGCTCCCTCGTCCGACGTTTCCGACGGCATCGAAGGTACCGGGTACGGGTTGGTGAGCCGCGCGCGGAGCCGCCGTGCGACACTGACCTTGACGTTCGTACCCGTGCAGCAGGAGGACCGAGTCGTGGCAGAAGAGCCGGTTTACGCGCCTGACCAGCTCAAGCCGGGCAACCGCAAGTGGGCCCGCCGGGGCGCCATCGGATCGGCCGGGATCCTGCTGCTCTACTTGTGGGGCAACCACGAGGGCAACACCGAGAACGTCTGGCTGATCGGTCTGGCCGTGCTGCTGGTGGGGGTCGTTCTCGCCGATGCGGTGCTGCGCCGCAACGGCCTGAAGGCGAACAACCAGTAGCCTCCCGCTTCGCCGAACGGCCCGCCTCCCTCACCGGGAAGCGGGCCGTTTCGCGTTGCTGCAAGCTGCGTTGCTTCGGGGCCGCGGCTCCCGGGCGGCGTTGCTCCCGGGCCGCGTTGCTCCCGGGCCGCGTTGCTCCCGGGCCGCGTTGCTTCGGGGTCAGCGGCCGCGGAGCAGGATGTCCTTGACCTCGCGCAGCGCCGCGTCGACCTCGGCCTCGAAGTAGCCGCCGGGAACCAGCCCGAACTGCAGCGTGTCGAGTTCGTTCTCGGGCACCGGCATCGGGCCGCGCCCGGTCATCGCCTGCAGGATGCTCTCGAAGAGACGGTCCACCTGCACCGGGTCGTACCCGCTGCCGAAGCGGCGCGGCTGGAACGTGCGGCGCAGCTGGTCCACCCGGTAGAGCTCCGGGCTGCCGCCCTGGCCGCCGCCCATCTGCGGGGGGCCACCCATGGGCGGGCCACCCATCGGCGGGCCGCTCATCGGGGGGCCGCTCATCGGGGGCGCGCTCATGGGGGCCGGGCCGCCGAAGCCGCCCCGGTCCCGCTCGGGCATGCGGATCTCCGCGGTCATGTCGGCCTTGCCGTGCCGGCCCGGCTCGAACTGCTCGTAGCCGCCGGTGTCGTAGCCCTGCGGGCCCTGGGGGCGCTGCGGCGGCTGCTGGCCGTAGCCCGGCTCGTCGTAGCGCCCGTACGGGTCGGGGCCCGGCATCTGCTGCCGCTGCGGCATCTGCTGCGGCTGCATCCGCTCCTCGTGCAGGTACGGGTCGTGGGCGCCGTACTGGTCGTCACGCGCGTACTGGTCGTCGCGGGCGTACTGGTCGTCGCGGGCGTACTGGCGGTCGTCGCGGACCGGGGCGGGGAGACGTTCGGTGGGCGGGGCGCCGCGGCCCAGCGCCTGGCTCATCCGGTCGCCCATGCGCTCGGGCGGCATGCCCCCGCGCATCGGCTCGGGCTGCATGCGGGCCTCGGCGCGGCCGGCCCCGCCACCGCCGCGCTCCTCGAACTCGGCCAGCTGCCGCTCGACCCGGTCGAGGTGCAGGTCGACCTGCCACTCGTCGTACCCGCCGAAGCGCACGCGGAAGACGACGTCGTGCACCTCCTGGGCGCCGACAGGCGCGCCGACCTGCTCGCCGGCGAGGGTGGCCTCCACCCGGTCGAGGAAGGCGTCCACCTCGTCCACCTTGTAGCCGCGGCGCAGTGCGCGACGGCGGAAACGCTGCCCCTGACTCGTCACAACGTCTCCCAAATTCGCGTCCGCTGGGATCTGAGCCCAGTCATCGTGCCACCTCCGCGTGGGCGGCGGCGCCCCCAGCGTCCACCACCGTCAGCTCGCTTGCGGCCAGCTGGCCGCACGCACCGTCGATCTCCCGGCCCCGGGTGTCCCGGACCGTGGTGGCGACGCCCGCCTCCCGCAGCCGGCGGACGAACTCGCGCTCGACCGGCTTGGGGCTGGCGTCCCACTTGCTGCCCGGCGTCGGGTTGAGCGGGATCAGGTTCACATGCGCCAGCTTGCCGTGCAGGAGCCTGCCAAGCAGGTCGGCACGCCAGGGCTGATCGTTTACGTCCCTGATCAGGGCGTATTCGATGGAGATCCGACGACCGGTCTGCGCCGCGTAGTCGAACGCGGCATCGAGCACCTCGGCCACCTTCCAACGCTGGTTGACAGGCACTAGCTCATCGCGCAGATCATCATCGGGGGCGTGCAGGGACAACGCAAGGGTCACTGACAGCTCTTCGGCGATCAACCGGCGCATTGCGGGCACCAGGCCCACGGTGGAGACGGTGATGTGCCGTTGTGACAGGCCGAGGCCCTCCGGCGCCGGCGCGGTGAGGCGGCGTACGGCCTGGATCACCCGGGGGTAGTTGGCCAGCGGCTCGCCCATGCCCATGAAGACGACCCGGGACAGCCGCGGCGGGGATCCGGTGACCGCACCGGACGCGGCGACCCCGGCCAGGTAGACCACCTGGTCGACGATCTCGGCGACGGACAGGTTGCGGGTCAGCCCGGCCTGGCCGGTGGCGCAGAACGGGCAGGCCATGCCGCAACCGGCCTGGCTGGAGACGCAGGCGGTGATCCGGTCGGGGTAGCCCATCAGGACGCTCTCCACCAGCGCGCCGTCGTGCAGCCGCCACAGCGTCTTGCGGGTGGCGCCGTCGTCGCAGGCCAGCTCCCGCTGCGGGGTGAGCAGGGTGGGCAGCAGGTCCGCGGCGAGGCGGGCGCGGGCGGCGGCCGGCAGGTCGGTCATCGCCTCCGGGTCGCGCACGAGCCGGCCGAAGTAGTGCGTGGAGAGCTGCTTGGCGCGGAAGGCGGGCTCGCCCAGGTCGGCCACGGCGGCACGACGACCGGCCAGGTCCAGGTCGGCCAGGTGCCGCGGGGGCATGGTGGGGCGACGCCGCGTGGCCACCGCGTCGGGGGTGTCAGGGCTGGTCGGGATGACCGGAAGAATTGTCATGGCGTATCCAGTCTCCCACGTCGCGCACGCACACCTACCCCGGCGGCGCGATCAGCGACAGCAGCAGATAGGCGGCCGGCACCGCGAACAGGATCGAGTCGAGCCGGTCCATGAGCCCGCCGTGGCCGGGCAGGAGGTTGCTCATGTCCTTGATGCCGATGTCGCGCTTGAGCATGGACTCGGCCAGGTCGCCGACGACCGCGGCGACGGAGATGACAGCTCCGAAGAGCAGACCCCAGTAGAACGGTACGTCCAGCAGGAAGTACACGAGCAGTGCGCCGCCGACCGCCGCGGCGGTGACCGAGCCGGCGAAGCCCTCCCAGGACTTCTTCGGGCTGATCGTGGGCGCCATCGGGTGCTTGCCGAAGAAGACGCCGGCCGCGTACCCGCCGGTGTCGGACAGGACGACGGCGAGCAGCGCGCACAGCACGCGGCCGGGGCCGTCGTCGGGCTTCACCAGCAGCACGCCGAAGCTGAGCAGGAACGGCACGTACACCGCGATGAGCGCGGCCGCGGCCATGTCCCGCCGGAATCCCACCTTGTGCTCACTGAAGCGCCAGACCAGGGCGGCGAGCAGGGTCGCGAGCAGGCCGATCTCGAGCGCGTCGGGCCCCTCGTACCAGGCCAGCCCGGTCATCAGCAGGCCACCGCCGACCAGCGGAATCAGCGGCGGCCGGGCTCCGGTGACCTTGAGGGCGCGGACCATCTCCCAGATGCCCACACCCGAGGCGAGCGCGATCACGCCGAGGAACGCCGGCTTCCAGACCAGCATCGAGGCGAGCACGACCAGCACCAGGCTCGCCCCGACGGCGATGGCGGCGGGCAGGTTACGTCCCGCCCGCCCGGACTGCTTCTGCGGCACCGGCCTCCCGTCACGCCCCGCACGCCGCTTACCGGGGCCGCGGTGGATCGTCTCGGCTGTGGTCAACTCCCACTCCGCCTGTGAGGTCGAGGTGGCGGCGGTGGGCGCGGCCCAGGCCGGCTCGGCCGGGAACGGCGGCTCCGCGCGGTCCGGCAGCGACCCGGTCACCGGGGTGGGCGCGGTCGGCTGATGCGCCCAGGTGGGGTCGGGCTGGTGGCCGCCCCGGATCGGGCCGGTCTGTGGCCCCTCGTGTCCCGCGGCCTGCGGCAGGCTCCGCTGCGGCACGCTTCGCGGCGGTGGGGCGCCGCGGCCGGCCGCGGGCGGGGTGAGCCCCTCGGCGGGCGGGCGGTTCCCGGCGTACGGCGGCGGGGCGTCGGAGGGATCAGACGCCCGGCTGCCGGGATGCCCGCCGCGGGGCTCGAGGTACGACATCAGACCTCGAGAAGCTCGGCTTCCTTGTGCTTGACGAGCTCGTCGACGACGGCGACATACTTGTGCGTCACGTCGTCGAGCTCCTTCTCGGCACGCCGGCCGTCGTCCTCGCCGGCGTCGCCGTCCTTGACGAGGCGGTCGAGCTGCTCCTTGGCCTTGCGGCGCACGTTGCGGATCGCCACGCGGCCCTCCTCGGCCTTGTGCCGCGCGACCTTGATCATCTCGCGGCGCCGCTCCTCCGTCATCTGCGGAAGGTGGATGCGCAGCTGGGTGCCCTCGTTGTTGGGGTTGACGCCGAGGTCCGAGTCGCGGATCGCCCGCTCGATCGCGCCGAGCTGCGACTGGTCGTACGGCTTGACGATCACCATGCGCGGCTCGGGGACACCGACGGAGGCCATCTGCGTCACCGGGGTGGGCGCGCCGTAGTAGTCGACGACGATCTTGGAGAACATCGCCGGCGTGGCACGGCCCGTACGGATCGCGGCGAACTCCTCCTTGGCGTGCTCGACCGCGCTCTCCATCTTCTCTTCGGCCTCGAAGAGGATCTCATCGATCACCGCTCCGTCGCCTCCTTGCTTCTCGTCATGCGTCCGATGGTGGTTGTGGCGCGGGATCAGGCGGTGATCAAGGTACCGATCTTGTCGCCGCTGACGGCTCGGACGATCGTGTCGTCACCCTGGGCCCCGAAGACGAGCATCGGCAGGCCGTTCTCCTCGCAGAGGCTGAAGGCCGCCTGGTCGGCGACGCGCAGGCCCTGCTGCAGCACGCCGGCGAAGGTGATGTGGTCGATCTTGCGAGCGTCGGGGTCGGTCCGCGGGTCCGCGGTGTAGACGCCGTCCACGCCGTTCTTGCTCATCAGCACGAGATCCGCGTGGATCTCCAGGGCGCGCTGCGCGGTGACCGTGTCGGTGGAGAAGTACGGCATCCCGGCGCCCGCGCCGAAGATCACCACGCGGCCCTTCTCGAGGTGCCGGATCGCGCGCAGCGGGATGTACGGCTCGGCGACCTGGGCCATCGTGATCGCGGTCTGCACCCGCGTCTCGATGCCCTCCTTCTCGAGGAAGTCCTGCAGGGCCAGACAGTTCATGACCGTGCCGAGCATGCCCATGTAGTCGGCGCGGTTGCGGTCCATGCCGCGTTTCTGCAGCTCGGCGCCGCGGAAGAAGTTGCCGCCGCCCACCACGACCGCGACCTGTACGCCGCGACGGGTCACGGTGGCGATCTGCCGGGCGATGCCCTGCACGACGTCGGGGTCGACGCCGACCGCGCCGCCGCCGAAGACCTCGCCGGAGAGCTTGAGGACGACCCGCCGGGGCCGATCGGGTCGCGGCGCCGGGACCTCGCCCACCGCGACAGTCTGCTCGGTCACCATCGTCATGCCGACCCCGCCCTTCCTTCGCTAACAGGAGACCTTATGTGACGGGGAGGCCGGGCGCTCATGTCGCGTCCCGGCCTCCCGCGCAGTGCGCTGGCGCCTGGATTACTCCTGGCCGACCTCGAACCGGACGAAGCGCGTGACCTCGATGCCGGCCTCGGCCGCGACCTGCTTGACCGTCTTCTTGTTGTCGGTGACCGACGGCTGCTCGAGCAGGACGAAGTCCTTGAAGAAGGAGTTCACCCGGCCCTCGACGATCTTGGGCAGCGCCTGCTCCGGCTTGCCCTCCTCGCGCGCGGTCTCCTCGGCGATGCGGCGCTCGTTCTCGACCGTCTCGGCGGGAACCTCGTCGCGGGTGAGGAACTTCGGACGCATCGCGGCGATCTGCATGCCGACGGCACGGGCGTCGTCGATGCCGGCCTCGTCGTCCTTGCCGGCGTACTGCACCAGGACGCCCACCTGCGGCGGCAGGTCCTGGGCCTTGCGGTGCAGGTAGACCGCGACGTTGCCGTCCAACTCGGCGAAGCGGTTCACCACGATCTTCTCGCCGATCTTGGCGGAGAAGTCCTGGATCACGTCGGCGACGGCGCGGCCGTCCTCGAGCTTCGAACCGAGCAGCGCGGCGGCGTCCGCGGCCTTGGTCTTGGAGCCGTGCTCGACCAGCTGCTGACCCAGCGCGACGAAGTCGGGGGTCTTGGCGACGAAGTCGGTCTCGCAGTTGAGCTCGAGCAGCGCCTTGCCGGAGTGGCTGACGATGCCGTTCGCGGCGGTACGGCCGGCGCGCTTGCCGACGTCCTTGGCGCCCTTGATGCGCAGGAACTCGACGGCCTTGTCGAAGTCACCGTCCGACTCGTCGAGCGCCTTCTTGCAGTCCATCATGCCGGCGCCGGTGAGGTCGCGGAGCTTCTTCACGTCCGCGGCGGTGTAGTTGGCCATGGCTCTTCTCTGATCCTCTGAAGTCTCGCTGGCTGTCGGGCGACGCCGGCCACCTGAGGCGGCCGGCGTCGGCGAAGGACTTACTCCGCGGCGGTCGCGACGGGCTCGGCGGCGGCAGGCGCCGGCTCCGCGTCCGCGGCCTTCTTCTCGGCACCCTCGTACAGGTCCCGCTCCCACTCGGGCAGCGGCTCGCCGGCGGCGACGGTCGCCTCGGGCTTCGCGTCGGCGTCGCCCCGGTTACGGCCGGAGCGGGCGATGAGGCCCTCGGCGACGGCGGCGGCGACGACCTTGGTCAGCAGCTCGGCGGAACGGATCGCGTCGTCGTTGCCCGGGATCGGGAAGTCGACCTCGTCCGGGTCGCAGTTGGTGTCGAGCACCGCGATGACCGGGATGCCCAGCTTGCGGGCCTCGTCGACGGCGATGTGCTCCTTCTTGGTGTCGACGACCCAGATCGCCGACGGCACCTTCGTCATGTCCCGCAGACCGCCGAGGGTCTTGGTGAGCTTGGTCTTCTCACGGAACAGCTGGAGGGTCTCCTTCTTGGTGTAACCGGCGGCGGTGCCGCTCAGGTCACCCAGAGCCTCGAGCTCCTTCATGCGCTGCAGGCGCTTGTACACCGTCTGGAAGTTGGTGAGCATGCCGCCCAGCCAGCGGTGGTTGACGTACGGCTGGCCGACGCGGGTCGCCTGCTCGGCGATCGCCTCCTGGGCCTGCTTCTTGGTGCCGACGAAGAGGATGTGGCCACCCTCGGCGACGGTGTCGCGCACGTACGCGTAGGCCTTCTCGATGTAGTCGAGGGTCTGGCGCAGGTCGATGATGTAGATACCGTTGCGCTCGGTGAAGATGAAGCGCTTCATCTTCGGGTTCCAGCGCCGGGTCTGGTGCCCGAAGTGGACACCGCTCTCCAGCAGCTGGCGCATGGTCACGACGGCCATGGTGGGTTGCTCCCTGTTTTCCCTGGTTGTCACGCTCACCGGCGGTGGGCGTCCTGGCGCCCGGTCGCCGGCCCAGGGTGGGCCCGACAAGATCGGGACCAGGGAGGGCCGTCGCTGACGGCTCATGATCGAAAACCACACTGATCGAGCACGGCACGTGGCAGAGGGCGCGCGAGGTCGACCGCACGAGACGGTCGCCGCCGACTAGCATACGCCGTGCGCCGGACGGCCCGCTTCCGGGCGGGGTGCCGGCCCGGTTTCCGCCCGGGACGGCAATCGGCGTCCGGTTTGACCGATTCGCCGGACCGGCTCTCGCCGGCGCCCTCTCACCCGCAGGCCTCTCGCCCGCCGGCCACTCACCGCCGGCCTCTCTCGTCGCCCGGCAGGGGCCGATCCCTCCTCGCCCGGCAAGGCCGACCTCTCCTCGCCGGGCGGGGTCGGCCTCTCCTCGCCCGGCAGGGCCCGGCCTGCGGTGGGCGCAGGCCGGGCGGTCAGGCCACGGCCAGGCCGGCGGTCAGGCCACGGCCAGGCCGGCGGTCAGGCCACGGCCAGGCCGGCGGCCAGGAGCAGGACCAGACCGATGGGAAGGTACGCCAGCGGCGGACGCAGCCACGCCTCACGGGCGGCGACGCGACCGGCCCCGGCGAGGGAGTACATCCCGGCGCCGGTGAGCGGAAGACCAAGAGTCAGGAGTACGGCGGGCACGACGCCGCGCGCCACCGGGTCGCTCACGAAGGTCACGTGGACGAGCAGAAGCAGCGTGGGAACGAGCAGCACAGCGGTGACCGCCGCGAAGATCACAGCGGTGACCGGACGGCGCGAGTTGTAGACCCGCTCCGGCCGTGATCCGCCTGCCAAGGGGACCATGCTGGTCGGCTCGTTGTAGGCAGCACCCCCCGGAGCGGACGGCGCGGTGGTCGCATTGGGCGGCGCGCCGGCACCGTACGTGGTGGTCGTCGTCACGGTGGAGACGGCGGGCGACGCGGGTGCAGGATCAGCCGTGGAGGTGGGACTGCCGGTCGGCCGGATGGTCGGGTATTCGGGCCCGCGTACGGGAATCCGCATCGACCCCGAGTCGGCCGCCGAGGTCGCGTAGCTGCCGGAGGTCGTCGATGGATCCGCCGGCGCGTAGGCCGACGGGCTCGCGTACGGATCGGCGGGCCGCTGCTCGGGCAGCCGGAACGCGCCGCTGGGGCGCTCGTGCACCCCGGAGTCGTAGGGGTTCGACCCGGGCGCCGGGGCCGCGTACGACCCCGGCCCGGCCGAGCCCTGCTGCCCCGTGTACCAGCTGGGCTCCGGCTCTTCGGCGTACCGGCGATGTGCTTCCACGACTCCGCACCGTAGGGGACGCGGAGGCGTCGTGCCACCGCTGAGCCCCTATCACGTGACAACGGTGACTCAGAGGTTATCCACAGTAGCGTTCTGTCCACAGGCAGCCGGCCACCACGGCCCCACCTGCGCCAAGGTGTCCGCCATGACGAACGAGAGACAGGCGGTCGGCGCGTACGGGGAACGCGTCGCGGAACGCCACCTGCAAGATCAAGGCCTGGTGGTCCTGGACCGCAACTGGCGCTGCGCCGACGGCGAGATCGACCTCATCCTCCGCGACGGCGACGACATCGTCTTCTGCGAGGTGAAAACCCGCCGCGGCGACACGTACGGCACCCCGGCCGAAGCGATCAACCCCACGAAGGTCCAGCGCCTGCGCCGGCTCGCCGCCCGCTGGCTCACGGAGACGACCCTGCGCCCGAGAGAGGTCCGCTTCGACGTGGTGGCGGTCGTGGCCCATCCGAAGGGACCGGCCCGGGTCGAGCACCTGCGCGCGGCGTTCTGAATGAGCTACGCCAGAGTCCTCTGCGTCGGCCTGGTGGGCGTCGCCGGCCATCTCGTCGAGGTCGAGGCCGACCTGTCACCGGGCCTCCCCGCCGTGGTCCTGACCGGCCTGCCCGACACCGCGCTGCACGAAGCGCGTGATCGGGTGCGTGCTGCGATGGTGAACTCCGGGCAGGTATGGCCCAACAGACGCATCACGGTCAACCTGTTACCGGCCATGCTGCCGAAGCACGGGAGCGCGTTCGACCTGGCGATCGCCTGCGCCCTGCTGGCCGGAGCGGGCGAGCTGCCCCTGGCGCCGATGGAAGGTGTCGTCGTTCTCGGCGAGCTGGGCCTGGACGGAGCCGTACGCCCGGTCCGCGGCGTACTGCCCATGGTCGCCGCGGCTGCCGACGCGGGAATCACGCGGGTGATCGTCCCGGTCGGGAACGCGCGGGAGGCCGCCGTCGTGCCCGGCGTGACGGTGGGCGCGGTGGACTCGCTGCACCGCCTCGTCGCGTTCATCAAGGGCCAGGGGCCGCTGCTCGACCGGCCGCCCGTTCGGGACACGCCACCGCCGAGCGGACCCGATCTCGCTGACATCGCCGGCCAGGATCTCGGCCGGCACGGCCTGGAGGTCGCAGCCGCGGGCGGCCACCACCTCGCCATGATCGGACCGCCCGGCGCCGGCAAGACGATGCTGGCCGAACGATTGCCCTCGATCCTTCCACCGCTGGACGACGCGTCCGCCCTGGAGGTCACGGCGCTGCAGTCGATCGCCGGCGTGCTCGCCGCGGACGCCGAACTGGTCCGGCGGCCACCGTTTCAGGCACCACACCACAGCGCCAGCCTCGCCGCGCTCGTGGGCGGCGGGTCGGGCCTGGCCATGCCGGGTGCGATCTCGCTGGCTCACCGTGGCGTCCTCTTCCTGGACGAAGCGCCGGAGTTCGCATATCTGACCCTGCAAGCACTGCGGCAGCCGCTCGAGAGCGGCCGGGTGATCCTCGCCCGGTCCCGCGGTACCACCGAATATCCCGCCCAGGTGCAGATGGTCATCGCAGCGAATCCGTGCCCATGCGCGAATCCTGCGGGAGATCAGCATTGCCAATGCTCAGCGATCGCACGGCGCCGATACCTCGGCAAGCTGTCGGGCCCGCTCATGGACCGGATCGACATTCAGATCCGGTTGCAGCCGCTCGGCGTCGCTCAGCTCATGACAAGCGAGACGCCGGCTGAGCCCTCCGCCGAGGTGGCCGCTCGCGTCAGAAGGGCCCGCGATGCCGCAGCCGCCCGCTGGGCGGCCCACGGTTGGCGACTCAACGCCGAGGTTCCCGGCCCGCAGCTACGCAGACCCCCGTGGCGCCTCCCGCCCAAAGACACCAAGGCATTGCGCGCCGGCCTGGAACGCGGGTCCCTGTCGGCGCGGGGATTCGACCGGATCTTGCGCCTCGCCTGGTCGATCGCCGACCTGGACGGCCGCGACCGGCCCTCCGGCTCCGACGTGGACGAGGCCGCTCAACTCAGGATGGGAGAAGCCATTGACCGGCAAGCCGGACGTTGACCGCAGGCACGTCGACGACGAGGCCGATCGGCTGGCGCGCGTGGCGCTCACGTGGCTCGCCGAGCCCGGCAACCGCATCGTCTGGCATCTTGTGCAGGCGCATGGTGCGGAGGCCACGCTTTCGCGACTGCTCGCCGGGGACATTCCAGAAGCTGCTTTGCGTACGGCGGTCCTGACGCGGTCCGGGCTGGGCGATCCCCGCCGGATCGCGGAGATCGCCATGGGGCGGGCCCGCCGGCTCGGGGCGCGGGTGGTCGTGCCCTCCGACGGCGAGTGGCCCGTCGGGGTCGAATCGCTGGCCACTCTGGAGCTCGACGTCGCCGGAAGGATCAATCGCGACGTACGCCCGCCGCTCTGTCTATGGGTACGCGGCAGCCGGCCGCTCAACGACGCGTTCGAGCGTTCCGTCGCCATCGTCGGCGCCCGAGCCGCGACGCAGTACGGCATGCATGTCACGGGCGACCTCGGGTACGGGCTCGCCGAACGGGAGTGGACCGTGGTGTCCGGCGGCGCGTTCGGCATCGATGCCGCAGCTCATCGGGCGGCGCTCGCGGCGGGCGGCTGTACGGTCGCCGTACTGGCCTGCGGTGTCGACCGGCCGTACCCGATGGGCAATGCCGCCATGTTCGAGCAGATAGCGGACAGCGGCCTGTTGATGAGCGAATGGCTGCCCGGCGCCGAGCCGCTGCGCCACCGTTTCCTGATCCGCAACCGCGTCATCGCGGCCGCCACGGCGGGCACGGTGGTTGTCGAGGCGGCCGCGCGCAGCGGTGCGGTGCAGACGATGAGCCGCGTGGTGTCCCTCAACCGCCACGCCATGGTCGTACCGGGCCCGATCACGTCGGCGATGTCGGTCGGGTGCCACGAGTTGCTGCGCCGATATCCGCAGACACGACTGGTGACGAGCGTGGCCCACGTACTCGACGAGGTCGGGAAGATCGGTGAATACCTGGCTGAGCCGGCTCGCGGCCGCGACCACCTCCGCGACGACCTGGACGAGGAATCGGCGCTGCTGCTCGAGGCAGTACCGCGGCGCGGCGCGTTGGGGCCGGAACAGTTGGCCATCAAGGCGGGGCTGGGAGTGCGCACTGTCCTGCGCCGGCTGTCGCTGCTGGAGATGAAAGGTCTGGTGGTACGGCGGGACAACGGGATCGCGCTGGCCCCGAGCGGCAGGAAGGCCGTCGGCGCATGAGGTCGCGTGTGGTGCGCTTCCCCGGGTCTCTGCGCGTGGTGGTCCTTCGCACCGCGGCACGCCGCGTTCGCGCGGAGACCCTGTGGCTTCTCCGCGCCGTCCACGCGATGCTCTATCCGCGCGGTGGTTCCTTCGCGTTGGTCAGGTCATGCCTCCGCATCGTCGATGTCGCGGCGGTGGACCTTCATCCACGCCTCGACATCCTCGGCCAGCCAGACCTTGCCCTGCTTGAGGTCCGCTACCGGCGCGGGGAAATCGGCTCTGCTGGTGATCTGGTACGCGCGCTGGCGGCTCACCCCGCCCAGACGCAGGCGGATCTCATGCGCGCCCATGAGTCGGATCGACTTAGCCACATGATCGACCGTAGGCGCATGACTATTAGTCATAGGTCAACTTGGCGAAAGACAGCTAGTTACCCGTCAACTAGGGTTGTCGCATGACTATCCCGCGTCAGAGGAGCCCTCAGCAGGCTCTTCATCCACCCGTCCACAAACGCCTGTGGCGCAGCCTGTGGCGCCGTTGCGCCTGCGGGCACCCGGCCCCGTGCCCCGCGGCACCCCCGGCGACGACCTGCTCGGCCGGCTCGTCGGCGAACGGGGCCGTCCGCCGCCCGGCTGCCATCCTGGCACGAGCAACCGCCGGTTCCGCCGGCGCGGCGACGTCGTCTCGCCTGACTAGTCCGCCAACGGCCGAAGACGCCGGCATCAGCACGCGGCGGCACCCTACCGGATACGGACCCGGCGACAGCGAACCCACGGTAAAGCTCCCCCGCCAGCGACAACGTCCGGGTGGGTCCCGCGAGGCACCGCCCGCCCTCCCCGCCCGTCCCGCCGGGGCTTCTCAGGCCTACGCCACGCCGCCGGACCGCACCAACTCTTCTCTCAACGCCGCACGGGAAGACCTCGCATCGTCGTCTGGCCGCGCCGACCGGCCGGGAATTCCTCCAGCGGCGGCGTGGCCGCCTACGCAGTTTCCCCACATGGCGCCACCGACCCTCTCCCCGGCGAACGAAGCTCCGTACGACGACCTTCCCGGCGAGTGGAGACGCCACCCGCACGGCCTCTCCACCCCGGCACCGCAACGGGCCTCGCCTACCACCCCACCGGCACACCGTCCCCGCCACGGCACCATTCCACTCCTGCACCGCATCCACACCCATGGCACCCCGCCCGCGGAAAGCGCCCGGACTCGCCACTCCTTCGATGATCTGACCTCAGCGGACGCGCTTGCGCGTCCGCTGACTGCTGTGCCGGCCGAGAAGGGTCCGCTGACTGCTGTGCCGGCCGAGAAGGGTCCGCTGACTGCTGTACGGGCCGAGAAGGGTCCGCTGACTGCTGTACGGGCCGAACAACGTCCGCTGACTGCCGTATGGGCTGAGGCGTACGGACCAATCGCCGTTCCGCCGCCCGAGCCGGCAGGCTCCTACGCCACAGACCCGCCCGAGAGTCCTCGATCCCACGCCATGCGTTCGTGCACGAGTCAGCCGCGGGACGATCTCCGGGGCAGCACCCCGCCTGCCGTGTCGGTGGCGGCGGGCAGCCGGTGCGGGGTGCGCAGCGCATCGCGAGCCACCGATCCACCGAGCGGGCTGGCCGACGGGCCGAAAGTGCCACCGCTGTGGAATGCGCCGACGATGCCGTTCGCGCAGATCGGACGGGCCGGCGGCTTGACGCCGGCACAGGCCTTCCGGGCAGACCGGGGATTGGCATGACGATGAACGCGGCCAACCCGGCCCTCTTTCCGGAGTACGAGAATCCGGCCTGGCGGAACACAATCGGGTGCACGGCGATCCCGCGCAGGGAAGACGGCCACGAGACGGCCCCACTCAACAGGTTTCCCGCCCTGCCACCCTCAAGGAGGGCGACCTACCCAGCTCTGCCACTGTCCACCCCTCCCAGCCGGCACCGCAACACGGCCCGCTCAACCGCGCCGCCATCCCGGCACTGCAACGGCGCTTGCTCCGCTTTGCCGTCGTCCGCCTCTGGGAGTTCGAGCGACGCTGGATCATCCAAAGTCCCAGCTCGGCAGAACAGAAAGCCATTCAGGCGACATCGCGCCGCGTCAACCATGCGCGTACGAGAAAGTGCGGGACGACTCGCTCGACGGATGCACCTCGGCGTCTACGAGCACTCGTCCCCGGCCGCGCGGGATGCACAGCCCTTTCAGCGAACAAGGTCCTCACGGTGGCAGTGGCTCACCGGGCCCGAAGTGGCTGCGCGGTGGGGCCGCCCGTGGTGAAGCCGTCCGAGGACATGCCGTGGCCGGCCATCACTCATGTCGGCGTCGGTCCGCGATGGGATTGCGTCGCCTGCGCACAACCGTGGCCGTGCGCTCAGGCCAAAGAGGAGCTGCTGGTCGAGTTCAAGCGGTTCCCGTCGAGCCTGACGATCTACATGTCCGCGTACCTGTCGCAGGCGATCGAGGATTACAGCGCGCACGGCGGGCTGCCGCCGCCCGATCTCTGGGACCGATTCCTCGGATGGGTTCGGTCCGGACGCTACGTACCGGATCACAAGCCGGCCGGGGATCCGCCCTGACCGCGGAAACAGCGAGGCACCGCAACACCAACCAGCGATCGCATTCCGAGAAGTCGGTAGCAGCGTCAGCAAGTCAGGCGTTCCTTCCGGAGCGCGTTCGCCGTACGACACGCATCTCGAGCACGTCACGTGTAGCGCTCCCCCGGCAACGGGCCTGCCTCCGGCAGTGATGCGTTCGTGCAAGCCCAGCAGGTCAGCCGACTCGCCGACCTCACGTGTCCACAGAGTCTGAGCCCCGACGGATGCAGAGGAGCCAGGAACCCGCGATGCTCGACCAGCCAGCTGTGGCCCGATGCTCAGGCCGTACGGAACGCGGCAGCAAGACCCTGGTCCGCAAGCTGACGGGCGACGCAGGGCCAGCAGCCACCACAGGTTGCGCACAGGCCGGCCGGTCCGAGGCGATGGTCGCGGCGAAGGCCGCATGCCAGGCGCCAGAGCAGGGGATCAGCACCGGCGGGTGGGTCCGCGGGCAACTGCCCGTCCTCCCGAAACGGGGCAGGACGACGCCCGAACGCCCGCGACAGATCACCGGCCCGGCACGGCCCCGCCGCACGCCCGCCGACTGGTTCTGCAAGCCGCGGGTCATCCCTGTGCGACACCGGCGCTCCCGGACGACGATTCGGTGATGGGCAGACGGCGGCCGGGACCTTGAGAACCGCCGACCGCCGCCGCCTTGCACCACGCGATCAAGCTCGGCCTTCTCAGCGTGGCGCAAAGATAGTACCGACATCCCGTCGTACGTACAATGCTATGGAGCATCGTGACCACGTACGGTGTCAGCCATGATCGATCCCTCGGCCGACCGCGCGGTCTTCCGCCAGCTCGCCGATCTGTTGCGGAACCAGATCGAGTCCGGCGAGCTGGGCCCGGGTGAGCCGCTGCCGAGCGAACTGCGCCTGGCACAGGAGTACGGCATCAGCCGCACCACGGTCCGGCAGGCCATCGGTCAGCTCCGCACCGAAGGCCTCGTCACGGTGGACCGCCCCCGTGGCACGTTCGTCCGCGTACCCGAGCCCACCGAAATCGTGACCCTCGGCCGGGGAGAGAAGGTGAGCGCCCGCATGCCCACCGACGCGGAACGTCGCACCCACCGTCTGGGCGAAGAGGTGCCGGTGCTGGTGGTCACCGCCGCCGACGGCCAGACCACCGTCTACCCGGCGGACCGGGTGCAGCTCACCCGCCCCTGACCGACCACCCCGCGGCCCGGACTCCCGCCAGCCGCGCGGCCGTCGACGCCAGCGACCCGCGATTGAACCAGGCGCGAGGGAGTACCACAGCCGGGTGACGCGAGCAGCGAACGTGAGCCAGGCTCCCGCGTTGAAGCCGGCACGAGGCAGTGCCACAAAGGGGCAACGCGACCTGCGAACGCGAGTAGAACCCTCGCGTTGGGGCGGCGCGAGACAGCCGCGCTCGGCCCAACCCCACGCTCGGCCTGGGCCCCGGCCCAACCCCACGCTCGGCCTGGGCCCCGGCCCAACCCCACGCTCGGCCTGGGCCCCGGCCCAACCCCACGCTCGGCCTCAGCCCCGGCCCGACCCCACGCGCGGCCTCAGCCCCGGCCCGACCCCACGCGCGGCCTGAGCTTCGGCCCAGCCCCGACCCCGCGCTCGGGCCGATCTCCGCCCAGGAAACCGAGCAGGAACGCCGGCCGAGATCAAGCAACTGGCATCGCGAACCCCGCCCCTACTCGCGCGTCCGGCGGCGGTAGCCGTGCGCCGCATCCCACGATTCGATGACCAGGTGGTCGGCCGGGTCGCCCACGTACGTCAGTGACACCTCCCTGATGTCGACGCGGAAGAAGCCCGCTCCGGGATGCTCCTCCTTGGCCGGGATCTCGACGGCAGTGCCCGCGAGCTTGGCGTCGCCGGGCCACTGTTCCGGGTGGTCGGCGGGAGGCTCGAGGGTGGGGCTGTGGATCGCGATGCGGGGGTCTCGGCGGATGTCGAGGAGTTTCATCGACGCGCCCATCGAGCCGAAGGTCGTCTCGCCGTCGGCGAATGCCAGCTCGGTGCCGCTGATGCGGGGTGAGCCGTCGCGGCGGAGGGTGGCGATGGTCTTGTTGGTGCCCGCCTCGAAGCGGGCCTTCACCTTGGCGGCGAACTCCGGGTGGTCCTTCTCGATCTCGTGCCAGCTGGCCATGGGTCCGACCCTAGAAGAGGGGTACGACAAGACCGCAGGCCGGCGAGTCTCAGAACAGGTCGTACTTTTCCTTCGCAAGCCGGAACCCGTGCCCGGTGGTGGTGTTCTCGCAGCGCATGCCCGTACTTTCGCTGTCGCACCGGATCGGGCCCGCTTTGAGCGAGCGACCGTACTCGAGTTCGTCCTTCGCGCCGAGGACCGTGTCGCCGGCGCAGGTGAAGGTCGCTTCTCCGGCTCTGCCGACCGTGACGCCGAAACCCCAGTCGAGGGTGCACGAGGCCGGGGCCGGCGGCGGCGACCAGGACTTCTCGGCTATGTCGCACCGGGCCGCCTCCGCGGTCAGGTAGCAGCCGATGTTCCCCGACGGGGAGGCGAACGCCGCCTCGGTGACCACGGTCGGCGCCGCTGTTGTCGTGGCAGGAGCGGGGCGGGACGGGCCGGTCGGTGCCGGCGCGTCACCCAGGCCGTCGTTGGAGGCCGCGGTCGGCGTGGCGCCTTCGTTGCGCGTACCCGATGGGCTTGAGCAGGCGACCAAGGCGGCGATCAGCGCGACCGAAGCACCCAGGGCGGCCCGCCGGAAGCCGGGCGCGCGGCCCGCCGGCAGTGGGCGCGATGCCGCGCGGCCCGCGGTCGAAGCCATGTCAATCCCCCGTCACCTTTTCATCCGGGCCGGACACCACCCGACGCCGGCGCACGCGGAGGCGAAGGAACCGGCCTGATGGGGAATCATAGGCACGTGGAGCAACGCCGATGACCTCGCACGCAGCCCCGGAGGACCGTCCGCGGCCCGGGGAGAGCAGCTGCGCCGGTGGCACGGCGCTGCAGAAGCGCGCGAGGCACCGATGAGCACCCGCGCGACCCATGAGGCGTTGCCGCCGGCCATGCGGGAGGCGGTGGACGAGTTCGGGCTGCACCTGGCTCGCGTGGAGAACCGGTCGGCTCACACCGTCCGGGCGTACGTCGGTGACGTGGTGTCGCTGCTCGACCATGCCGTGCGGGCCGGGTGCGGCGCTCCCGGCGACCTCGACATCACCGTGCTGCGCGGATGGCTGGCCGAGCGGATGGCCGCCGGCGCCGCGCGCACGTCGCAGGCCCGGCGGGCCGCGGCCGCGCGGATCTTCACCGCCTGGGCGCACCGGCAGGGCCTGGCGGCCGCCGATGTGGGCGCGCAGCTCGCAAGCCCGAAAGGACATCGCGATCTGCCGTCGGTGTTGCGCGCCGAGCAGGCGGCCGAGCTGGTCGTCGCCGCCGCCGACCCGCACGGCGTACGCGACAGAGCGGTCCTGGAGCTGCTCTATGCGACCGGCGTACGGGTGAGCGAGCTCTGCGGCCTCGACATGGCCGACGTCGACGAGGGGCGACGGGTGGTCCGCGTGTTCGGCAAGGGCGCCAAGGAGCGCGCGGTCCCGTACGGCGTGCCGGCCCAGCGCGCCCTCGACGACTGGCTCGCGCACGGCCGCCCGAAGCTGGCGCACGCCACCAGCGGTGACGCGTTGTTCCTCGGCGCACGCGGCGGCCGGCTGCAGCAGACCGTCGTACGCCGCATCGTGCGCGCCGCCGCCCTGGCCGCGGGCCTGCCGCACACCAGCCCGCACGACCTGCGCCACTCGGCGGCCACCCACCTGCTGGACGGCGGCGCGGACCTGCGGGCGGTGCAGGACCTGCTGGGTCATTCGTCGCTGTCGAGCACGCAGATCTACACGCACGTGTCGACGGAACGGCTGCGCGCAGCGTTCGAGCAAGCCCACCCGCGCGCCTGAACGGCAGCGACCGAAAGCCAAGGCCGACGAAGCGCCGACGCAGGCCGCAGCCCCGCCCGGGGAAGACGTCGCGCCGAGGCAACCGCAGCCCCGCCCGGGAAAGACCGCCGCGCCACCCGGGAAAGACGTCGCGCCGAGGCAAGCGCAGCCCCGCCTGGGAAAAGAGAAAGTTTCGCGAGGCCGGACGCCTCCGTCGCGTACGATCGCAGCGTGAGCGCCGGAGATCCGCCCCCGCCCATTCCGGGAGCGCGGCTCCTCTTCTCGATCGATCCCGGCACCGCTTATCTCAACCACGGCTCGTTCGGGGCCGTGCCGATCGGTGTCCAGCGGGCTCAGCAGCGGCTGCGCGACGAGGTCGAGCGGAATCCGATGTCGTTCTTCGCGGCGCCGGGGATCATCGAGCGGTTGGTCCACACCCGACGTCATCTGGCGCAGTTCCTCGGCGCGGACCCGGACGGCAGCGCGCTCGTGCCGAACACCACCGCGGGCGTTTCGCTGGTGCTGCAGTCGGTGCGGCTGCAGCCGGGTGACGAGGTGCTGCTCACCGATCACGGGTACGGCTCGAACGCGCTGGCCACGCGGCGGCAGTGCCGGCGGGACGGCGCCACCGCGCGGACCGTGGCGCTGCCCCTGGACGCCGGGGACGCCGAGATCGTGTCGCGGGTCCGGGGCGCGTTGCGGCCGGGGAAGACGAAGCTGGTCATGGTCGACCAGATGACGTCGCCCACCGCGAAGGTGCTGCCCGTGGCGGAGATCGCGGCTGCCGCACGCGAGCACGAGATCCCCGTGCTCGTCGACGCCGCACACGTGCCGGGCATGCTGCCGGTCGAGGTGGATCGCATCGGCGCCGACTTCTGGGTGGGCAACCTGCACAAGTGGGCGTACGCGCCGCGCGGCACGGCGCTGCTGGTCGTGGCGCCCGCCTGGCGTCGCCGCATGGAACCGCTGGCGGTGTCGTGGGAGCAGGACGCGGGTTTCCCGCTGTCGCTGGAATTCCAGGGCACGCTGGACTACACCCCGTGGCTCGCCGCTCCCACCGGGCTGTTCACGATGCGCACGCTCGGCGTGGAGGGCGTGCACCGGCACAATGCGGCGCTGGCGGCGTACGGTCAGCGGGTTGTCGGCGAGGCCCTCGGCCTCGCGCCCACCGACCTGCCGCACCCCGGCGCGGCGGAGGCCTCGATGCGGATCCTGCCGCTGCCGGCCGGCACCGCGACGACGCAGCCGGAGGCGACCATGCTGCGTCAGCGCATCGCGGAGAAGCTGGCGACCGAGGTGGCGGTGAACGCGTGGGGTGGCCGAGGGTGGCTGCGGCTGAGCGCTCAGGTCTACAACCGGCCCGAGGAATACGACCGTCTCGCGGAACGCCTGCCGGCACTGCTCGCGAGCGAGTAGGCGAGCGCCTGACCGGCCGCCGGACATCGAGACCTGAGGCCGGGCCCGGCCGAGGACTGCCCGCCTCGGGATCACAGCGGAAGCAGACGCACCCGTCCGGCACCGAGCAGCGTCAGCGGATCCAGATAGTCAGCACCGCGCCGCAGGCCCCAATGCAGGCAGGCTTGCGACGGGCAGCCGAGGTGGCCCGGGCTCAGCGTGCCGATCTGTTCCCCCGCCGGGACCGGGTCGCCGATGTGGAGCGGCGCGGCGGACACCGGTTCGTACGTCGTGCGCAAGCCACCCGGATGGGCGATGCTCACGACTCCGCGCCCGGCGATGCGGCCGATGAAGACGATCGTGCCCGCGGCCGCCGCCCGGACCGGGGTGCCCGGCGGGGCCTCGAGGTCGACGCCGCGGTGACCGGCCTGCCACGGTTGCGGCGGAGGGTCGAAGCGGCGGGTCACGTGGGGGCCGGCGACCGGCCACGTGGCGGCGAGGGAGAGCAGGAGCGACAGCAGCAGAGCCATGCCCGGCATCGTGCCGGATCCGGGCGGGCGCCGCGGAAGGGCTGTGGACAGCCCTCAGCCGCCGGAGCCGGACAGCCCTCAGCCGCCGGAGCCGGACAGCCCTAAGCTGCCGAAGCCGGACAGCCCTAAGCTGCCGAAGCCGGACAGCTCTCAGCCGCCGAAGCCGGCGTCGTCCGGCAGCGAGATGTCGGGCTTCTCGAGCTCCTCGACGTTGACGTCCTTGAAGGTCATCACGCGGACGTTCTTCACGAACCGGGCGGGCCGGTACATGTCCCAGACCCAGGCGTCGTGCATCTCCACCTCGAAGTAGACCTCGCCGTCCGAGTTGCGCACGTGCAGATCCACCTGGTTGGCCAGGTAGAAGCGGCGTTCCGTCTCCACCACGTACGAGAACTGGCGGACGATGTCGCGGTACTCCCGGTAGAGCTGCAGCTCCATGTCGGTCTCGTACTTCTCGAGATCCTCTGCGCTCATCGCTTCTCGCCCTCCATGGCCTCATCTTCCCCCACCGGCACCGGCGGCCGAGGCTGCTCGCCCGACGCCACGCCGACGGTACCCTCCAGCGCCGCCCGCAGCATCAGCGGCTCGGCGGAACCCCCACCCGAGCCGCGACGCGAAACGCCTTCCGAGCCCTCAAGCGAAACGCCCTCCGAGCCCTCAAGCGAAACGCCCTCCGAGCCCTCAAGCGAAACGCCCTCCGAGCCCTCGAGCAAAGCGCCACCCGAGCCGTCGAAGGAAACCGGGCCCGTCCCGTCGAACGGTGCGTCGAAAAGCGAGGGCGCAGCCGCGGCCGGACGCCGGGCCCGCGGCGGCCGGTTGACCCGCCCGGAAGCCGCCGCCACGTTCACGTATGAGAACCGGTGCTCCACGCACGGCCCGTGCGCGCTCAACGCGGCGCTGTGCTCGTCGGTGATGTACCCCTTGTGCACCGCGAACCCGTAGTCCGGGAACTGTCCGTCCAGCTCGACCATCAGCCGGTCCCTGGTCACCTTGGCCAGCACGCTCGCCGCCGCGACGCACGCCGCGACCCGGTCGCCCTTCCAGACCGCGAGGCCGGGGGCGCCGAGGCCGTCGACCGGGAAGCCGTCGGTGAGCACGTAGTCCGGGGTGGTCGTCAGCGAGGCCAGCGCGCGGCGCATCGCGGCCAGGTTGCACACGTGCAGGCCGCGGGCGTCGACCTCGGCGGGCGGGACGATCACGACCGACCAGGTCAGGGCGCGCTTGACCACCTCGTCGTAGACGCGTTCGCGGGCCGCCGGGGTGAGCAGCTTGGAGTCGGCGAGCTCGTCGATCTCGCCGCGTTTGCCCTCCGGCAGGATGACCGCGCCGGCCACGAGCGGCCCGGCGCAGGCGCCGCGGCCGGCCTCGTCGGCGCCGGCCACGTTCCGGAACCCGCGGCGCTGCAGCGCCCGCTCGAGGGCGTAGAGGCCGCCTTCGCGGCGGACGACGGTACGCGGCGGGGCGAGCATCAGAGACCTCCCGACGGTACGCCCGCAGCCGAGCACCGCCGCAGCAGATCGGCGAGCCCGACCGGGTAGATCTCCTCGTCCGAGGCCTCGATCTCGGCTACGGACCACCAGCGGTGCCCGATGATGCTGCGGCGCTCCTCGGCGTCGTGACCGGCGTCGTCGATGACCCATTCCGGCGGCCAGTAGGCGAAGTATTCCTGCTCCTGCCGGTACAGCCGGGCGTTGAAGCTGAACTCGGTCACCTCGCTGTGCACGGGCTCGCCGAGGTCGGCGGGGTCGACGCGCAGCCCGGTCTCCTCGAACAGCTCCCGCGCGGCCCCCTGAGCGGGCGTCTCGCCCTCGTCGAGGCCGCCGCCGGGGACGAGCCACCAGTGCCGCCCGGGCTGGGCCGGGTCACCGCCGTGCAGCAGCAGCGTGCGCCCGGCGGCGTCGATCAGAAGCACCCGTGCGGCGCGCCGGTCGATGTACGTCACCCGCCCAGCCTATTGCGCCGGACGTCGATCTTGGGCCCGGGTCCGGGCCCGCCGGCGGAGAGCGGCGCAGGCGAAGAGCGACGCCGGCCGCGAACGCCGACGGCCGCGAGCAGGGCTACTTGGCGGGCGCCGCGTCCGGGATGGCGTCGAACTGGTCGGGCACCGGCAACCAGGTGGCGCGGCTGACCGGCCAGAAGATGGTGAAGGCGCGACCGACCACCGAGTCGGCCTTGATCGTGGCCTCTTGGATGTTCTCGCTCTGTTCCCAGTGCTCCAGGGAGTCGCCGGAGGCGGAGCGGTGGTCGCCCATCACCCAGAGCCGGCCGGCCGGCACGGTGATGTCGAACGGCTCGTCCGCGGCCGGGTCCTGGTTGCCCTGCTCGTCCTTGTAGATGTACGGCTCGTCGAGCGAGTGACCGTTGACCATCAGGCGCTGCTGGGCGTCGCAGCAGACCAGGTGGTCGCCGCCGACGCCGATGATGCGCTTGATGAAGTCCTCGCCCTCGGTGCCGCTCTGCCAGTCGGTGGGCGCCTTGAAGACGATGATCTCGCCGCGGCGGGGCTCACGGAAGTCGTACACGAGCTTGTTGACCAGCACCCGGTCCCAGATGTTGAGCGTGTGCTCCATCGACGGCGACGGGATGTAGAACGTCTGCAGGACGAAGGCGCGCACCAGGAAGGCGACGAGGATCGCCACGCCCAGCAGGATGGGCAGCTCGCGCCAGAAGGACCCACGGCGCTTCTCGCCGGTCTGCTCGTCAATCACGAACGGAGCCTACGTCGCCGCGGCCGTAACCACAGTCCGGAACGCGCGGATACGCCGACACTTACGAGGAACGGCAGCATTGCCGCCGTGGTAACCGGATCGGGCCCGCGGGCCGGTTCGGCGCCCAGCGGACCGGCCCCCACCGGGTGCGCGGCGGCGTACGCCTTCCAGTTGTCGGGAACAGTGAGGCTGGTGAAGCGGCTGGTGGGCCAGACGACGACGAACGCCCGCCCGATCACGTTGTCGATCGGCACCGGCCCCTGACACCGCGCGTCCTGGGAGACGAGCCGGTGGTCGCCCATGACAAACATCTCACCTTCGGGCACCGTCACCTCGGCGAAGCGCCGGCTGCTGCACTGTCGCGGGTTCGGCGGCTGGTCGAGGGGGGAATTCTCCTCGACGTACGGCTCGTCGATCGGCTCGCCGTTGACGGTGATGCGGCCCTTGTCGTCGCAGCAGGCCACCTTGTCGCCGGGGAGCCCGATGACCCGCTTGATGAAGTCGCGTTCACCCGGGCGGCTGACACCGACGAGGTCGCCGATCGTCCGCCCGAGCTTCGCGCCGAAGGTGTTGCTGATGGGCTGACTGGGCTGCTCGGGCGCCCAGTTGTCGGTGCCGCGGAACACCACGATCTCGCCGCGGATGGGGTCGCGCATGTCGTAGACGACCTTGTTGACCAGCACCCGGTCGCCGACGAGCAGCGTGTTCTCCATCGAGCCGGAGGGGATGAAGAACGCCTGGACCAGGAAGGTGCGGATGAGCACGGCCAGGCAGAACGCCACCACCAGCAGCAGCGGAAGCTCCTGCCACAGCGGCATCTCCTTGCGCCGGATCACCCGTCCGCGGCGCCGCCCGGAGGAGGAGCCCCGGTACCCCTGCATCGGTTCCACGCTACGTCTCTCCCGCCGCCGTCCGGGCGACCCGCCCCGGATACAGCACTACCGCCCGGCCGGGCCCTCTCCGGGCGCTGTCGGGCGGTAGTGCGAATGGCCTACCAGCGCGGCGATCGCCGTGCCGGCGCTGATCCCATCCGTCACTGGCGCAAGCGTAGTTCGCCCGCGCAGCAAACGTCAGTCCGAGTGAATACGGCTCGGACCGGCACGGGGTTCAGCTGACGGTCTGCTTCTCGCGGAGCTCCTTGATCTTGGCCTTCTTGCCGCGGAGCTCGCGGAGGTAGTACAGCTTCGCGCGGCGCACGTCACCGCGGGTCACGACCTCGATGCGGTCGATCGCCGGGCTGTTGATCGGGTAGGTGCGCTCCACGCCGACGCCGAAGCTGATCTTGCGGACCTTGAAGGTCTCCCGCAGGCCGCCGCCCTGGCGGCTGATCACGACGCCCTGGAAGACCTGGACGCGGGAGCGGTTGCCCTCCACGACCCGGGCGTGGACCTTGAGCGTGTCGCCGGCGCGGAAGTCGGGAATGTCGGTGCGCTGCGACTGGGCGTCGAGAGCGTCCAGCGTGTTCATCGCTGCATCCTTGTGCTACTCAATGCGCACCGGGAGTTCGATGCGCGAATGGGTGATTCTGATCTTCCACGACGATCCCGCGGGACGACCGGAAGATCCTCGTCCGTCCACCACGGCGTGGCGACGAACGGCAACCTCCCTACTTTGCCACACCCGGCCCCGGGATCCGAAATCCGGCCTCGTCGAGCGCCGCCCGGTCCTTCTTGTCGAGCTTCTCCACGGGGTAGACCTCGAACAGGTCGGGCCGCCGGGAGGCCGTACGCAGCAACGACTGCGACCGGCGCCACCGCGCGATCCGGCCGTGGTCCCCGGACCGCAGCACCTCCGGCACGTCCATCCCCCGCCAGGACGCGGGCTTGGTGTAGACCGGCGCCTCCAGCAAGCCGGCGGCGTGCGACTCCTCGGTCAGCGACTCGGCGTTGCCCAGCACCCCGGGCAGCAGGCGCGTGACCGCCTCCAGGATGACGATGACCGCCACCTCGCCGCCGAACAGGACGTAGTCGCCGAGGGAGATCTCGCGGACCGGCATCCGGGTCGCGGCGTCGTCGATGACCCGCTGGTCGATGCCCTCGTAGCGGCCGCACGCGAAGATCACATGAGGCAGCGCAGCGAGGGCGGCGGCGTCCGCCTGGGTGAACGGCTTGCCGACCGGGGACGGCACGACGAGCGTCGCGGACTCCGAGGCGACCGCGTCGAGCGCCTGGCCCCACGGCTCGGGGCGCATGACCATGCCGGGGCCGCCACCGTACGGGGTGTCGTCGACGGTGCGATGCACGTCCGAGGTCCACGTCCGCAGATCGTGCACGGACAGGTCGAGGACCCCGGAGCCACGCGCCTTGCCGATCAGCGACAGGTCCAGCGGCGAGAAGTATTCCGGGAAGATGGAGATGACGTCGACGCGCACGGCGGGAACCCTACCTACAGGTCGAGCAGGCCCTCGGGCAGGTCGACGACGACGCGGCCGGCGGCCAGATCGACGGTCGGCACGATCGAGCTGACGAACGGGATGAGCGCGGTGCCGCCCGCGGCCTTCTTCAGCACGATCAGGTCGGAGGCGGGCGCGTGGTCGATGCGGTCGACCGTGCCCAGCTCGGCGCCGTCGAGGCCGACCACGGACAGCCCGACGAGCTGGTGGTCGTGGAACTCGTCCGGATCGTCCGGAGGCGGGACATCAGCGCTGTCGACCTGCAGGAACACTCCGCGAAGCGCCTCGGCGACGTTACGGTCGTGCACGCCCTCGAACTGGGCGATGACCCGGCCCTGGTGCCAGCGCAGCGACTCCAGGGTCAGCTTGTCCGGCACCCGGTAGGGGACGCCGGCGGCGGGCGCCGGGCCGGTGCTCACCCTGCGGTCCCGTGGGACCTCGGTGGCGAACACCGCCCCGGCGAAGAATCTCGCCTCTGGTTCATCGGTCCGGACGGTCACCAGAACCTCCCCACGGATGCCATGGGGCTTACCGATCTGACCGACTACCAGCAACATCGTGCGACGTACGCCTCAGTACGCGTCGACGATGTCGACGCGGATGCCGCGCCCACCGATCGACCCGATGACCTGACGCAGCGCCTTGGCCGTCCGCCCGCCACGCCCGATGACCGTTCCCAGGTCCTCGGGGTGCACGCGGACCTCGAGCCGCTTGCCGCGGCGCGAGTCGACCAGTCGCACCCGGACGTCGTCCGGGTTGTCGACGATGCCCTTGACGAGGTGCTCCAGCGCGGGCCGGAGCGCCCCGTCAGCTCGCGTCGGCGCCGGCACCGGCCGGGTCCTCTGCGGTCTCGGCGACGGCCTCGCGGTTGGGCTCGGCCGGGTCGGCGGCCTTGGTCTGGGCCGGCTTGGCCTCGGCGGCCTCGGGCGCGGCGGCGACCTTGGCGGCCTTCTTGGCCGGCTTGGCCGGGGTGTCGGCGACACCGGCGGCGGCCTTGGCCTCGGCCTCGTACGCGGCCTGGCGGTTGGCCTTCTCCGGCGCGACGAGCAGCGGCGGCGGGGCCGGCAGGCCCTTGAACTGCTGCCAGTCGCCGGTCTTCTCGAGGATGCGCTGCACGGCCTCGCTCGGCTGCGCGCCGACCGAGAGCCAGTACTGCACGCGCTCGCTCTTGACCTCGATGACCGACGGGTCATGCTTGGGCTGGTAGATGCCCACGTACTCGATGGCACGGCCGTCGCGCTTGGTGCGCGAGTCCGCGACGACGATGCGGTACTGCGGGTTGCGGATCTTGCCCATCCGCAGGAGCCGGATCTTTACGGCCACGGTTGTTTCGCTCCTGATGATTACGTGGGTGAGCCGACGGAACCCACGTGGGGATGCGGGACCGATGTCTCGTGGACTGGCGACGCGATCAGGGTTAGAGGGCGCCTCACGCGTGCCGGATACCAGCAAGCCATTCTGCCAGACGACCGGCGCTCGCTCCCAATCGGGCCGGAAGCGCTCAGCGCAACCGCCGCAGCGAGCTGCTGAGCGCCTCCGACAGCGTCCGGAACGCCACGTCCGCGGGCATCTCGGGCTCGTCCGGGGAGACGACCAGCTCCACGTCGATGAGCAGGTTGGAGTCGCGAGCACCGATCCGGTAGCTCGGGAAGTCGCCGCTCTGCTGAAGAGTGAACGCCTCCTCGCCGACGCCGGCGAGGTCGTGCACGTCACCCTTCTCGTAGATCGAGCCGCCGGCGTTGTCGCGGTGCACGGCGTGGTAGACCTGCGCGACGGGCGCGTAGGGGTAATGCGTGATCGTGACCACTCCCTCGGCGCGTGGCGTGACGCCGTCCGCCCGGGTGACGGAGAAGCGGCACCGGTGATCCGTGCCCTCGCCGGACCGGTCGCCCAGGGCTGGGTCCGCTGACGTGGGCGGCTCGATCGGGCCCTTCAGCACCGCCAGGACCGGCTGGACGTCCACCGCGGGGCAGACGTCGGCGGCGAGCGCGGGATAGCGGGCGTCGGCGAGGCCGCGGCCGGCGTGGTACGCGTACGCACCGCCGGCCACCAACGGCAGGAGGGCGAGCCAGGAGGCGGTGCGGCGCGGCGGCCGGGGCATCGGGTCCCAAGTCACCGGGGCAGCGTACGGATCCCGGCGGCGCGCCGCTGCCCCGTTGTCAGGGGCGAGGAATCGGTGGGCGGTCCCAGCCCGGCGGCACCGCCGCGGGGACCGGCCACGACGGGTCCGGCTGGAAGTCGGTCCAGGTGCCGTCGAAGGGGAACTCCCCCGCCTCGATCCGTTTGACCACCCGCCGGCCCTCGGCGCGTACGGCGGCCTCGTCGCGGACCCAGTAGTGCTCCGGGAAGGCGAGGCGCTCGGTGAACTCGTCCTCGTCCTTCCACTCCCAGGTGCGGTCCGGGCGTACCACGATGTCGAGGTCCTGGTCGATGACGTCCACGCCGGCGACGTGGCCGTCGTCCCAGCGCAGGGCGCGCTCCTCCAGGTTGACGTACCAGTTGCTGAAGCGGCCGCCGGCGTCGCGGAAGAACCAGACCGAGTGGTCGGCGTCCGGCGGGATGAACTTGAGCAGGCCGGGGCCCTGCCAGGTGGCCGGGACCACGCGGTAGTCGAGCCCGATCCACTCGGCGAACGGCATGTCGCGGATGCCGCGGCCGTCGGTCGCCTCCTCGACGACCACGGCCGAGCCGCGGGCCAGCCAGAGCAGTAGCCCGCGCTCGTCGTCGGAGATCACCCGGCAGGGGCGTACGGACGCCAACCGCGGCCCGTCGATGTTGCGATAGAGGACCGTGCGGCCCGGGGCGAACATCAGTACGCGCGCGCCATGATCGCGACGACGTCCGGCTCTTCGTCCGACTCCGGCACGGAGCCGTCGGGGCGGATGAGGCAGCGGACGGTGACCGCCTTGCCGTTCGCCTCGGCCTCGCCGTCGGTGCCGACCGCGGACCACGGCACCCGGGCCCAGCCGGTCTGCGCGGCCTCGATGGCGTCGCCCAGCGTCTTGACGTCGACCGTGCGCTCCTCGCGGTGCGCCAGCGCGGCGTCGAACAGCCGCTGCTGGTCCTCCTCGAGCGCGCGGGTCACCAGGCTCACGACCTCGCCGAGCGCGACGGGGGTCTTCGTGCCGTCGACGCGCCGGGCCACCACCGCGTTGCCGGCGGCCAGGTCGCGGGGACCCACCTCGATGCGCACCGGGATGCCCTGCAGCTCGGCGTCGACCGCCCGGCGCCCGAACGGCACGTCGGCGCGGTCGTCGAGCTTCACCCGTACGCCCGCGGCCTTGAGCTCGTCACGCAGCTTGGCCGCCGCCTCGGTGACGCCCTCACCGGCCTTGACCACCATGACCTGGGCCTGCACCGGCGCCAGCCGGGGCGGCAGCCGCAGCCCGCTGTCGTCGCCGTGCACCATGATCAGCCCGCCGATCATGCGGGTGGTGCTGCCCCACGAGGTGGTCCAGGCGTGCTCGACCGTGCCGGCCTGCGACGTGTACGTGATGTCGAACGCCTTGGCGAAGTTCTGCCCGAGCTCGTGCGAGGTGCCCATCTGCAGGGCCTTGCCGTCGCCCATCATGGCCTCGAGGGTCATGGTGTTGGTGGCGCCGGCGAAGCGCTCGCCCTTGGTCTTGCGGCCCGGGACCACGGGGATGGCGAGCAGGTTGACCATGAAGTCCTCGTAGACCGAGTGCAGGATCCGGCGCGCGTAGTCGCGGGCGTCCTGCTCGGTGGCGTGCGCGGTGTGCCCCTCCTGCCAGAGGAATTCGGTGGTGCGCAGGAACGTGCGCGGCCGCAGCTCCCAGCGCACGACGTTGGCCCACTGGTTCAGCAGCAGCGGAAGGTCGCGGTACGAGTCGATCCACTTGGCCATGAACTCGCCGAAGATCGTCTCGCTGGTGGGGCGCACCACGATCGGCTCGGCCAGCTCCTTGCCGCCGGCGTGGGTGACCACCGCGAGCTCCGGCGAGAAGCCCTCGACGTGCTGCGCCTCACGGCTCAGGTAGCTCTCCGGGATGAACAGCGGGAAGTACGCGTTCTGCGCCTCGGCTTCCTTGATCCGGGCGTCCATCTCGGCCTGCATGCGCTCCCAGATCGCGTACGCCGCCGGTCGGATGACCATCGTGCCGCGCACCGGGCCGTTGTCGGCCATCTGCGCCTTGGCGATGAGGTCCTGGTACCAGCGGGGGAAGTCCTCCGCACGGGGAGTGAGCACGCGAGCCATGAGGCAGCATCCTAGCCGCGCCTCCCGCAACCACCCGGGCGGGCATCCCGTGTCTGTGGATGAGAGGCGGTGTTCATGAGTCGAGAACGGGCGGACGCGTTCGACGCGTTCTACCGGGACACGTCGCGGCGCCTGCTGCGGTACGCGTACGGCCTCACCGGCGACCCGGGTGAGGCACAGGACCTCGTGCAGGAGGCGTACGCGCGGGCGTGGCAGCGGTGGCGGCGGCTGGCGGCGTACGAGGACCCGGAGGCATGGCTGCGGCTCGTGGTGAACCGGCTGTCGACGGATCGGTGGCGGCGTCTGGGCGTACGGCGCTCCCACCCGGCGGCCGCGCCCGTTCCCGTCGCCCCGCCGTCGGAGGACACCGTCCTGCTCGTACGCGCCATGCGAACGCTGCCGACGGCGCACCGGCGCGCGCTCGCGCTGCACTACCTGCTCGATCGTTCGGTGGCGGACATCGCCGCAGAGACCGGGGCGTCGGTGGGGACGGTGAAGTCGTGGCTGTCACGGGGGCGGGCGGGGCTGGCCGCCGGATCTGGCGGGACACGACCCCGGCCGGTTGGCTGACCGCGGACCGGCTGATCACGCTCCCGCCCGGCGGTGTGCTCACCTCGGTCTCCGCCACCGACGGCCGGGTCCGGCCCCTGGGGACCGTCCCGGTCAACCCGGCGTCGTGTGCGCGGACCGCCGACCGGCTGGCCTGCGCCACCACGACCGGCCTGCGGCTCTGGGCGCTGCCGGGTTAGCGGACCACGCGGCCCTTCAGGATGATCCGCTCCGGCTCACGGACCACGCGCAGGTCGGCGCGCGGGTCCTCGGCGTACACGACCAAGTCGGCGAGCCCGCCCTCGACCAGCCCGGGGAAGCCCAGCCACTCGCGGGCCCGCCACGAGGCCGCGGCGAGGACGTCCTCGGCGGGGATGCCGGCCTCGTGCAGCAGCAGCATCTCCTCGGCCGCGAGGCCGTGCCGGATGCCCCCGCCCGCGTCGGTGCCCACGTAGATCGGGACGCCGGCCTCGTGCGCGGCGGCCACCACCGACGGGAACCGGTCCCGCAGGGCGATCATGTGGTCGGCGTACCCGGGGAACTTGGGCCGGGCCTGATCGGCGATGCCGCCGAAGGTCCTGATATTGATCATCGTCGGGACCAGCGCGGTCCCTCGCCGGGCCATCTCGTCGATCAGGTCGACCGACAACCCGGTGCCGTGCTCCACCGAGTCGACGCCGGCGCGCACCATCTGCGCGACCGCCTCCTCGGAGAAAGTGTGCACGGCGGCCCGCGCCCCGGCGGCGTGCGCGGCCTCCACGGCCGCGGCCATCGTCGCGGCGTCCCACGACGGCGCCAGGTCACCAACGGACCGGTCGATCCAGTCCCCCACGATCTTGACCCACCCGGTCCCGGCCTTCGCCTGCGCGGTCACCGTGTCGACCACGTCATCGGCGTCCACCTCGACGCCGATGTCCCGCAGATACCGCCGGGTCGGCGCGACGTGCCGGCCGGCCCGGACCAGACGCGGGATCTCCGGCTCGTCGTCCAGCTGCGGATACGGGTACGGCGACCCGGCGTCACGCAACGCCAGCACCCCGGCGTCCCGGTCCTCGGCGGCCAGCTCGCGGGCCTCGTCGACGCTCTCGATCGGCGTGGCCCCGTACCGGATGCCGAGGTGACAGTGCGCGTCCACGAGACCGGGCACGATCCACCCCTCGGCGGCGACGGTCTCGGCCCCGGCGACGGGCTCGTACGTCACCCGATCGCCGACCAGCCACAGGTCCCGGACCTCACCCTCGGGCAGAACGACGCCCCGCACATGCAAAGCCATGCGTCAGTCCTACCCGATCACGCGCTACTCCCGCTCGCGGGCACGGACTTGGTCGCGGCGCTCGGTCCAGGCGCGCAGGTCGAGAGTCACCTCCCACGGCCGATCGAAGCGCAGCGTGCCATCGGTCTCGATGCCGCAGCGGTAATCACCGTCGTCGCCGAGCAGGAACTCGGTGAAGGTCACATGCTTGCGCATCGGATCGACGATCCAGAACGTCGGCACGGCGGCCGCGGCGTAGAGCTGAGCCCGCTCGTAGACCTGCGCGACGCGAAACGATGACGAGGCGAGCTCCGCGACGAGCACCACATCGAGCGCGGGCACCGGCGAGGCGGTGGCGGCCTCGGCCTTGAGCACCGCGACCGCGGGGACGTGCCGACGAGGGCCGGCGGAGATGGTGACGTCCAGGCTGACGAGCAGGTCGTCCGGACAGTTCCGCGCGAGTGCGTTGCACACCTCGACGGCCACCGAGCGGTGCAGAGCTGTGGTCACGGCATCCTCCCATCACGATGCCGTGACCATACTAGTCAAGAGTCCAGTTGTCTCCTGACTATCAGCGCTTGTCGTCGTCGCGCTTGGGGTTGGAGAGCTTGTTGAAGTCGAGCTTCGGCAGCTTGAAGCCCGGCGGCAGGCCCTGCCCGCCCGCCAGGGCGTTCGGGTCCATGCCCGGCGGGAGCTGCGGCATGCCGCCCGGGAAGCCCGCCGGCATGCCGGCGCCGCCCACGCGGGGCCGGTTGCCGCCCTTGGTGCCCTTGCGCTTGTTCTTCGGGCTCTTGGTGGCCTTGCGCCGGCCGGCGCCGGGCAGGCCCATCATGCCGCCCATCTGCTTCATCATCTTCTGCGCGTCGGCGAAGCGGTTGAGCAGCTGGTTGACGTCCATGACCGTGACGCCGGAGCCGTTGGCGATGCGGGCGCGGCGGGAGCCGTTGATGATCTTCGGGTTGGTGCGCTCGCCGGGGGTCATCGAGCGGATGATCGCGGTGACCCGGTCGAAGTGCTTGTCGTCGAGCTCGGCCAGCTGGTCCTTCATCTGGCCCATGCCCGGCATCATGCCGAGGATGTTGGCGATCGGGCCCATCCTGCGCACCGCGATGAGCTGGTCGAGGAAGTCCTCCAGGGTGAACTGCTCGCCACCGAGCAGCTTGGAGGTCATCTTCTCCTTCTGATCCTCGTCGAAGGCCTGCTCGGCCTGCTCGATGAGGGTCAGCACGTCGCCCATGCCGAGGATGCGGCTGGCCATCCGGTCGGGGTGGAAGACGTCGAAGTCCTCGAGCTTCTCGCCCGTGGACGCGAAGAGGATCGGCTCGCCGGTGACGTGGCGCACCGACAGGGCCGCGCCGCCGCGGGCGTCGCCGTCGAGCTTCGACAGGACGACGCCGGTGATGCCGACCCCGTCGCGGAAGGCCTCGGCCGTGCTGACCGCGTCCTGGCCGACCATCGCGTCGATGACGAAGATGACCTCGTCGGGGTCGACCGCGTCGCGGATGTCGCGGGCCTGCTGCATCATCTCGGCGTCGATGCCGAGGCGGCCGGCGGTGTCGACGATGACGATGTCCTTGGCCGCGCGCCGGGCGTGCTCGATCGAGTCCTTGGCGACCTGGACGGGGTCGCCGACGCCGTTGCCGGGCTCGGGGGCGTACACGTCGACGCCGGCCCGGCCGCCGAGGACCTGGAGCTGGTTGACCGCGTTGGGCCGCTGCAGGTCGGCCGCGACCAGCAGCGGCTGGTGGCCCTGGCCCTTGAGCCAGCGCGAGAGCTTGCCGGCGAGCGTGGTCTTACCGGAACCCTGCAGGCCGGCCAGCATGATCACGGTCGGCGGCTGCTTGGCGAACTGCAGCCGCCGGCCCTCGCCGCCGAGGATGCCGATGAGCTCCTCGTGAACGATCTTGATGATCTGCTGGGCGGGGTTGAGCGCCTGCGAGACCTCCGCCCCGCGGGCGCGTTCCTTGAGGCTGGCGATGAACGCCTTGACCACCGGCAGCGCGACGTCCGCCTCGAGCAGCGCGAGACGGATCTCGCGCGCGGTGGCGTCGATGTCGGCGTCGGTGAGCCGCCCCTTGCCCCGGAGCTTGGTGAAGATCCCGGAGAGGCGGTCGCTCAAGGTGTCAAACACGGCACAACTTCCCGTTGGTCGGTGGGGAGGAGATGCCAGCAAGCCTAGCCGCCCGCCGGAACGCTCACCGGTTGCGCATCCGGTACGTCTTCGCCGCCGCCTCGATCCGCCGCTGCGTCCGGGTGCCCGGGGCGAGTCCCTTCTTCGCCTTGCCGTACAGGTAGACGCCGCCGCCGACCACGATCGCCCCCACGATCAGGTACGAGAGCGCGCCCACCAGCGCGTGCAGGAGCGCCACCGCGACCCAGCCCACGACGATGACGCCCGCGACCATCGCGACGAGGTATGCCACTGCCTTGCCCATGTCGTCCTCCTCCGGTTGCCCGTTGTCCACCATGCGCCCGGCGCGCAAGCGAGCGCATCAGGGCGGCCCCGTAGGGGTGGGTCCCGGCCGTTCACCCGCGCCACACCCAAGATCCGCGGTATACCGCTGATATCAGGCGTTACTCGGCATAGCACAGATGTCCGGAAAGCCGACATCGACCGCAACCAACCGGCAGATCCCGCCGTTGAGGCACAGGAACCGGGCGGCTGACGAATTCGGCCCCGAACGACATCCGGCGGAAGGACGAGCTCGTGCCCCTACGGCGGATCCTGCGACTGGCGCCCTGGGGGGTGCGGTCCCGAGTCCTGCGCTCCGTGCAGTTCCGGCTGCTGCCCCGGGTCGCCGAGGAACGACGACTCGGTGTGGCACGGCGGCTCGTGCCGCTGTCGCCGCCCCCGAAGCTCACCCACGGCGGCGGCGACGCGCCGACCATGCGCGTACGGACGGCCCGCGGGCGCGTGACGGCTCAGCGCGACCCGGCGGCCAGCCCGGTGGGCGTACGACGGCAGAACCTCGACCGGGTCGTCGCCGCGCTGGACGAGGCCCGCATCGACTGGTTCCGCATCCCCACCCGGGCGTTGCGCACCACCGCGGTGGCCGTACGCGCCGCCGACCGGCCCGCCGTGGTCCGGCTGCTCGGGGAGCTGACCGCGACCACCGACGGCCTGCTCGACGTCGTGAAGCCGCGCCGGGCGAAGAAGCCGGCCGCCGCCGACGTGGTCAAGGCGTACTGGCCGGTCACCGACCCCGAGGGCAGCCTGGTGCTCGGCGCCGACCTGGGGTGCGAGATCGAGTTCTGGGTCGAACGCGACGGCGTGCTCGCCGGGCCGCGGCACAACCCGATCGCCGACGTCATTCCCCTGGACGAGCCGGTGGTGGACGCCCCGGAACCGGCGTTCGGCCCGTTCAGCTCGCCCGCCGACCGGACCCCGTACCGGACCCGGGAGATCTTCACGCTGCCCAGCCCGGACCGGATCGGCTTCCCGATCGACGTGGTGTACACCTGGGTCGACGGCGGCGACCCGCAGTGGCAGGCCCGCAAGGCCGCCGCCCTCGGGGAGAACGGGTGGCTGGACGAGGCCAGCCGGCTCGCCTGCAACGACGCCCGCTACACCTCGCGGGACGAGCTGCGTTACTCCCTGCGCGCCCTGCACTGCTTCGCGCCCTGGGTGAACCACGTGTACCTGGTCACCGACGACCAGGTGCCGGACTGGCTGGACGCCGCGTACCCGGGGATCACGGTGGTCAGCCACCGGGAGATCTTCGGCGACACCGGCCGGCTGCCGACCTTCAACTCGCAGGCGATCGAGTCGCGGCTGCATCGCATCCCCGGGCTGAGCGAGCACTTCCTCTACCTCAACGACGACGTGTTCCTGGGCCGGCCGGTCGCACCCGACCTCTTCTTCACCCCGGGCGGGCTGACCCGCTTCTTCCCGTCGAACGCGCAGGTCGACTCCGCGCCGCGGCGCCCCGACGACCCGCCGGCGGACTCGGCCGGCAAGAACAACCGGGAGCTCATCCGCGAGGCGTTCGGCCGGGTGCTGACCCGCAAGATGATGCACACCCCGCACCCGTCGCGGCGCAGCGTCATCGCGGAGATCGAGCAGCGCTTCGGCGAGTACGTCGACGCGACCGCCTCGCACCAGTTCCGCCACCCCGACGACATCGCGCTGCTGTCGTCGTTGCAGCAGTACTACGCGTACCTGACCGGGCGGGCGGCGCCGGGGACGATCGCGTACTCGTACGCCGACCTGGCCAACCCGGCGACCCCGTTCAAGCTCGCCGGCCTGCTGCGCCACCGCGACCTCGACGCGTTCTGCCTCAACGACACCGACTCCGACCCGGCGGTCGCGGCCGAGCAGGCGGCGCTGCTCAACGAGTTCCTGCCGGCGTACCTGCCGTTCGTGTCGCCGTACGAGCTGACCGGCCCGCGCCGCGCGCCGGCCGCGGTCCTGACCCAGGTCGACCGCGGCCCGGCCCTCGCATCCGAGCGGGCGCCGGAGGTCGCCGTGCCGGCTCAGCCGGCCGGTGGCCCGGCCGCCACCAATTCGCCCGTCGCCTGACGGGCCCTGCAAAGGAGAACTCTCTCGTGAGCTTCGACGTCGTCATCCTCGGCCTCGGGTACGTGGGGCTGCCGCTGGCGCAGCAGGCCACCCGGGCCGGCATGTCCGTGCTCGGCTTCGACGTCAACGCGGGCGTGGTCGAGGCGCTCGGCGCCGGCCGCTCGCACGTGGACGACCTGTCCGACGCCGACGTGGCCGAGATGGTGGCCGGCGGGTTCCGCACCACCACCGACGAGACCCGCATCGCCGAGGCGGACACCGCGGTCATCTGCGTGCCGACGCCGCTGTCCGAGGGCGACGGCCCGGACCTGCGCGCCGTCATCGGCGCGACCGAGGCGGTCGGCCGCAACCTGCGGCCGGGCATGCTGGTCGTGCTGGAGTCCACGACCTACCCGGGTACGACCGACGACGTCGTGCGCCCCCTGCTGGAGAAGCTGTCCGGGCTGACCGCCGGCGTCGACTTCCACGTGGCGTTCTCCCCGGAGCGCATCGACCCGGGCAACGAGCGGTTCGGCGCGCACAACACCCCGAAGGTCGTCGGCGGCTACACCTCGGCGTGCACCGACCGGGTGGAGGCGTTCTACGGCCGGTTCATCCAGACCGTCGTGCGCACGCGCGGCACCCGTGAGGCCGAGACCGCGAAGCTGCTGGAGAACACGTACCGGCACGTGAACATCGCGCTGGTCAACGAGATGGCCCGGTTCTGCCACGAGCTGGGCATCGACCTGTGGGACGTCATCCACGCCGCGTCCACCAAGCCGTTCGGCTTCCAGGCCTTCTTCCCCGGTCCCGGGGTGGGTGGCCACTGCATCCCGATCGACCCGAACTACCTGAGCCACAACGTGCGCAGCAAGCTCGGCTACCCGTTCCGCTTCGTGGAGCTGGCCCAGGAGATCAACGCCACGATGCCGGCGTACGTGGCCCGCCGCGCGCAGAACCTGCTCAACGCCGACGGGGTGGCCGTGCACGGCGCGAAGATCCTGCTGCTCGGGGTCACGTACAAGCCGAACATCGCCGACCAGCGCGAGTCGCCGGCCACGCCGCTGGCCCGCCACCTCGCGTCGCTGGGCGCCGTGCTGACCTTCCACGACCCGTACGTCACCGAGTGGAGCGTGCCGCGCACCGACGACCTGGAGGGCGCCGCCGCGGCCGCCGACCTGGTGATCCTGGTGCAGCACCACCGCGAGTACGACGCCGACCACCTCGCGGGCATCGCCAAGCGCTTCTTCGACACCCGCGGCGTCACCACCAGCCGGGAGGCGCACCGGCTGTGACCGAGATGAGCATCGCGCCCACCGCGCCTCCGCCTCCTCAGCACCGCGCCGGCAAGCACGCGGCACGCGCCCGGCCGGCGGCCCCGCCGGCCGGAGCACCCCGGCACCGCCGCGACATCGAGGGGCTGCGCGCGGTCGCGGTGCTCCTCGTGGTCGCGTACCACTGTGGTCTGCCGTTGATCTCGGGCGGCTACGTCGGCGTCGACGTCTTCTTCGTCATCTCCGGCTTCCTCATCACCGGACTGCTGCTGCGCGAGGCGCGCGGCAGCGGCACGGTGTCCATCCCGCGGTTCTACGCCCGCCGGGCGCTGCGTCTGCTGCCCGCCTCGACGGTCGTGGTGGTGGCGACGGTGGCTGCGGCCGCGTTGTGGCTACCGCCGCTGCGGCTGAGCGCGATCCTCTCCGACGCGCTGCACACCACGATGTACGCGATGAACTACCGGCTCGCGGCAGTCGGCACCGACTACCTCAACGCCGACGCGGAACCGTCGCCGTTGCAGCACTTCTGGTCGCTGGCGGTCGAGGAGCAGTTCTACCTCGTGTGGCCGCTGCTGATCCTGCTGTTCGTCCGCAGCGGCCGCGCGCGCCGGCTCGGCACTGTGCTGTCCGTCCTGACCGTGGGCTCGCTGGCCCTGTCGCTGTGGCAGACCCAGCAGAACGCCGGGTGGGCGTACTTCGGGGCGCACACCCGCGCCTGGGAGCTGGGCGTCGGCGCGCTGCTCGCCGTCAGCGCGGTGAAACTGCCGCGCTCGTTCGTCCCGGCCGGGCTCGTCGCCATCGCCGTCTCGGCCGTGCTCTACACCGCCGAGACGCCGTTTCCCGGGTACGCGGCCCTGCTGCCGGTGCTCGGGGCCGCCGCGGTCATCGCCGGTGGCACCGACCGTCCCGCCGGGGTGCTGGGGCTGCCGGCGCTGCAGGCCGTCGGGCGGCTGTCGTACTCCTGGTACCTCTGGCACTGGCCGGTGCTGCTGATCGCGCCGTACGCGGTGGGCCGCCCGCTCGCCACGTGGGAGAACGTCCTGGCGGCGCTCGGCGCCCTGGTGCTGGCGGCGCTGACGTACGCGCTGGTGGAGAACCCCGTACGCCACCTCGCCGCGCTGCGCAACCGGCCGTGGCGTGGCATCGGGGTGGGTCTGGGGCTCTCGCTGCTGGCGGCCGGGCTCTGTTTCGCCATCACCGCCGCGGCGACGCAGCTGGGCGGCGCGAGCGACTACCGGGCCACCGCGCTGGATCCGAAGACGTTCGACCCCGTCGACCTCTCGGCCGAGATCGCCGCGAGCGTGGACGCCCCCGCGGTGCCCGCCAACCTCACGCCGCCGCTCGACAAGGCGATGAAGGACAAGCCGCGCTATTACAGCGAGGGCTGCTCCGGCGCCTTCGACGACGCGACGGTCAAGAAACCCTGCGCGTACGGCGACCTGAACTCCCCCACCACGGTCGTGCTGTTCGGCGACTCCCACGCGGGACACTGGTTCCCGGCGCTCGAGGCGGCCTCGCTGCAGCGGCACTGGAAGCTGGTCGTGGTGACCAAGAGCGCGTGCACGGCGGCGGACGGCATGATCTACCTGCCGCAGCTCAAGCGGCAGTTCACCGAGTGCGTGCAGTGGCGCCACGACGCGTGGGACTACGTCCGTTCCCTGCACCCGGCGAAGGTGGTGCTCGGCTCGACGTACCCGAACAACGAGCTGCTCGGCGTGACCGGCTCGCAGGACGACGCCTGGGTCGCCGCGTGGAAGCGGTCGATCCGCGCGCTGTCGGCGCCCGGCACGGACGTCTACTTCATCAGCGACACCCCGTGGCAGAACGGGCCCACGCCGGAATGCCTGTCGGCGCACCTGGACCACCCGGCGGAGTGCGGGCGCAGCCGGGAGGGCGCGCTGGCCGAGCCGGCCCGGCGCAAGCTCATCGCCGCGGCGGCCCGGGCGGAGGGCGCGACGGTCATCGACCCGGTGCCGTGGTTCTGCACCGCGACGACGTGCCCGCCGATCGTCGGCGACATCCTGGTCTACCGGGACCAGCACCACGTCACCACCGCGTACAGCCGGCTCCTGGCCCCGCAGTTCGGAGCGGCGCTGGCGTCGTCCTGACGCTCGGGAACCCCGCGTGAAGAGGCCCGGCGGTCATCCGCCGGGCCTCTTCGCACCCGTACGGCAACCGTACGGCGACCACTGTCGTGACCGGAGCGCGGCAGGCACCCGGGCAGCAACTCACCCCTCACTCCAAGGCACCTGAAAGGGCATCAGCGCACCCCGCAGGACTTCCGAAGGGAATGGCGTACCTGGCGAACAAGCGCCGGGGCGGAGTTCTCCGAAAGGCTGTCCCGTGCCGAAGACCCTGGTCCGTCGCCTCGCCACCCTCGCGCTGATCCCCGCCGCGGCCGTCGCCGGCCTGATCACCGTCGCGGCTCCGGCCGACGCCGCCGTGGTCTCCACCTCCACGCTGCAGACGCAGGTCGTCAAGTTGTCGAACCAGCAGCGCGTGAAGGCCGGCTGCCGGGCGTTGCGGGTGAACGCCGATCTGCTCTGGGCCGCCCGCGGCCACAGCAAGTACATGGCCACCACGGGCGTGTTCAGCCACACCGGCTCCCGCCGGTCCACGTTCATCACCCGGGCCCGGGCCGCCGGCTACACCGCCGCGCGCAGCGAGAACATCGCGTGGGGCTACCGCAGCGCCGCCGAGGTCGTCAACGCGTGGATGCGTTCGCCGGGTCACCGCCGCAACCTGCTCGACTGCGGCGCCAAGACGTTCGCCGTCGGCGTCGTCTACTCCGCCAACGGCACCCCCTACTACACCCAGGACTTCGGCTCCCGCTAAGCCTTTCCCTCCCCCGAAAAAGGCGACCGGCCGGCATGCCCCCGCATGCCGGCCGGTCGTCTTTCGTGTGTCAGGCGGGTACGGCAGCCCCGCTGCGCGAGTACGACATCACGGCGTGCCGCCCCAGCCGCTGCGGCTCGGCGGTGAGGCCGGTGACGGTCTCGGTCCAGCGGCGTACGGCGTCCTGCTCGTCGGGGCGGTTCGCGTCGTCGAGCACCACCGTGGCCACCGACGCGAGCCGGCTCGCCAGCGCGTGCATCGCCGGGTACCGCGCGTCCGGCCCGGTGGCCGCCGGCGGGCCGTCGATCAGCAGCAGGTCGATGCCGCGCAGGTCGGCGAGCTTCTCCACGTCGTACCAGCGGTAGTTCTTGCCGTCCACGACCAGGTCGCTCAGCGGCGCGGTGCGCACCTCGGCCACGCCGGTGAGGCCGTGCGCCGCCAGCTGATCACGGGTACGCGCGGCGTACTCGGCGTCGTGGTCGAGCGACACCAGCCGGCCGCCGGACTTCTCCAGCGCGTACGCCAGCCACACCGTCGAGGTGCCGCTGCCCAGCTCGACCACCAGCTGCGGGCGGCGCAGCCGCACGATGTGCAGCAGCTCGAGCAGCTCCGTCGGGTTGAGCGCGAAGTCACCCGACGAGGGCATCGGCGCGCGCGGCGTGAACTCGCCGAACAGCTGGAACATGGCCTCGATCTCCCGGCTCTGCGCCCGCAGCAGCAGGTCCGTGCCGTGGCCGTTCTGCCGCAGCCCGCGGGTGAGGCTGCGGGTCAGCTCCTGGTGCCGGTCACCGGCGGCGAGCCGTTCCTTCTCCACGGCGCCGACGACGCGGCGCTGCATCTGCTCGACGACCACGCGCAGGTCGCGGTTCGCGGCCTGGTTGGCCCGGTACAGCCCGCCCATCCACCGCGACAGGTGCAGGATGCCGAGCAGCACGCCCAGCAGCAGCACGGCGACGAGCGATGTGGCGAGGCCCTGATGCCCGGTGCCGGCCGCGGCCCAGATGCCGGCGACGACCGCCAGCACCACCATGAGGACAACCGCCTGCGGGCGGGTCAGGCTCCGCAGCCGGACCGCCAGCCGGCCGCCGACGCTGGTCAGGCCACTCATCTGCGCAGAACCTCCGTTGTTCGCCGTCTTCGACACGTTCCCTAACGGCGGCGGCTGCCGCCCGTTACGCCCTGTCCGCACTACGCCGTGCCTGAAGGGCATGCCCTCCTGGCCCTCGCCGTCACGGCCGTCGCCGGCCGCCGGCCGGGCGAGGCTCGGTGCGGTCGGTCATGCCGGCTGAGGTTCGGGCAGCCTCTGGATAGGCGCGACCGTGCGCGGCGCGTGCACCAGGCCGGCGATGCGGTCCACGTACGCCTGGGCATGGTGGGCCTTGGCCACGACGGCCCGGGCGCGGCGGCTCTGCTCGGCGAAGAGCACCCGGTCCGCGGTGTAGCGCTTGACGAGCCCGGCCACCTCGGCGGGTGCACAGTAGACGGCCGCGTCGCCGAAGACGGCCGCGTGCCGTTCCGGGGTCACCACGACGCAGCCCTGCGCGGCCGCCTCCAGGGCCGGCCGGGAGAAGGTCTCCACCGCCTCCGGGTGCGGGAAGTGCAGGTAGAAGTCGAGCTGGTGCAGGAACGTCCGCAGGTTCAGGTCCCCGGCCTCGTAGACCAGATGTGCGCGGGGCCCGCCCAGCCCGACCTCCGTACGCGGCCAGTCCGGCAACCGCAGCCGCACGTCCACCCGGGTCAGGTCGTCGTACACGGACAGCGATTCCCGGGCGTCGCGCGGCCACACCCCCTGGTCGCAGAGATCGGTGCCGACCACGGGCCGGTCCCGGGTGGCGCCGTCGCGGACCGCCGCCCACTTCTCGGTGCCCACGACCGTCGGCATGTCCCACGGCGCCGGCTCGATCCCCGGCTCGTACGCGCGCAGCGCCGCCCGTACCTCGGGATCCTGCGGGCACCACAGCACCGGCGCCTCGAACATCCGCTCGGCGGTACGCGTCACCACCGGCGGCTCGTAGCGATGGTCGAGGCCGTCGCGGCGTACCGGGGCCTGGTCGGCGACGACGAGCACCTGGCGGGGGCGCAGCAGGCACTCGTCGCCGGGCGCGAACTGCAGGACCGCGGCGTGCCGCACGATCAGCAGCGCGGCCTCGTTGACGTCGCCGGGCAGCACCTGACCGATCCGCCCGGTATTGATCATCTTTTGGATCGGGCCGCAGAGCGCGTGCCGGCGCCGCGCGAACGGCCGTACCGATTCGAGGTGCAGCACGGCGACACGCAGCCCCCGGTCGGCGAGCGCCTGCATCTCCTCGATGGCGGACACCTGCGGGCCCTGCAGGAATCGCCAGTCGCCGGCCATCACCACGTCGAACTCGGGCCGGGGCGGGGCCTCGCCGCGGGCGTACCGGAGGTGGTCGGGTGCGGCGAACGGCCGCTCGCCGCCCTCCCGCGGCAGGTACGGCTTCGCCGCCCGCGCCGCGATGCGGCTGTGCCACAGCTGGTACGCCGAGGAGTACGCGACCCGCGCCGGATGCATCCAGTACGCCCGGATCTCCGACCGCGACAGCGAGCCCTGGGACAGCCGGATCAGCGCGAGTGGCTCGGACTCGATGTGGTGCACCGCCCGTTCGCCGAAGACCGCGCGCATCCGGCCGATGTACTCGGAGTCCGCCGCTTTGCGAACCTTGTCGAAGTAGCCGAGGCGTTCCATCACCGCCTGGCGCCGGAACATCAGCGACGACGGGTTGAAGCGGCCCCGCCGTACCGCCGGGCGGGTGAGCACGAGCTGCTCGGTGACCGCCAGGCCGTCGCTGGTGGTGGCGACGAAGCGGGCCTCTGCCAGCATCGGGCGCACCTGCAGCTCCAGGCGGCGCGGGTGGGACCAGTCGTCGGAGTCCTGGAACGCTACGAACTCGCCCTCGGCGGCGTCGAGCCCGGCGTTGCGGCCGGCGTACGTACCCTGGTTGTACGGCTGCTTCACCAGCCGCACGCGCGGGCCGAGCGCGACGGCTCGCTGCAGCACTTCGTCGTACTCCGGCGGCGAGGCGTCGTCCACGATGATCACTTCGACGTTGCGCCAGGACTGGGCCAGGATCGACCGGACCGCGGTGATCAGCCCCTCGTCGGGGTGGAACGCGGTGACGATCACCGAGACCCGCTGCGGCTCCTCGACGGGCACGGCCCCGGCGGCGGCCGTCAACCGGTCGAACGGCGGCAGCCCGTTCGCGGGTTCCAGCGCCGGGAAGGGCTTCGGCAACAGCCGCTGGAACGCGGCGAGCCACGGCGCCACGGGCAGGCCGGCGTCGCCGGCGAACGGATTCGCGACGTCGATGGTCAGGTCCGTGCGGATGGCCGCGCTGATGTCCGGGTACGCCGCCAGCAACTCGCGCGCCGCCGCAGCGCCCCGCCACGTGAGGGTCAGCTGGGCGTGCAGGCCCTGATGAGCGCCGGGTACGGCCCTCGCGCCGAGCGCGGTGCGGACCAGCTCGTACAGCGCCAAGGCGTCGTCGCGGTCGCCGGGAAGCATGTCCTGCAACGCGATCGTCTGGGCCAGCCCGGCGATCACGGACGGGCGCACCTGGGCGCGGATCCGTCGCAGCCACGCCACGTCGCCGCTGCGTGCGGCCGTCAGCAGCTGGTCGTACGTGGTCCCGGTGTCGCGCAGCGCCGTGTACGCCAGCAGCTGCCGCATCTCGATCGAGCGCAGCCGGATCGCCACGGGCGGCACGGCCCGCTGTACGTGGTACCGGGCGACCCTCAGGTAGTCGTCGAGCAGACCGGCTGGATCCCCCATGCGGCAACAGACCTCTTCGTTACGCCCTCAATGACATAGAGGGCAACGCCGTCGACGCGCCTGAGGTGACGACGTTTTCAGACCACGGCCAGAACCGCGGCCTCGACTCGGGTCCGTTCCGCCTCGTCGGCCCAGGCGCCGACGAGGTAGAACGCGTCCACCACGTCACCGCCCAGCGTGGAGATCCGCGCGGCGCGCACCTCTGCGCCGGCCTCGTCGAGCGCCGCCGCGACCCGGAACAGCAGTCCCGAGGAGTCGGGGGCGCGCAACTCCAGCACGACCGCGTCGGTGGCGGCCTCGCGCAGCCAGACGACGCGCGGGGCAGCGCCGCCACGGTCGGACTTGGCCCGAGCGCGCAGCCGCTGCGTCACCGACACATCCCCGACCGCCACCCGGCGCAGGTCCGCGGCGAGCGCCACCGGGTCGGCCGGGGAGCCGTACCGGGGCTGGGTCGTGAACTCCACGATGGCGCGTCCGCCCACCGAGGACGCGTCCGCGGCGACCACGTCGAGGCGGTGCAGGGCCAGGCAGGCGGCCACGCTGCCGAGCAGGCCGCGGCGGTCCGCGGCGGCCACCGCGACCCGGTCGCCGTCCAGATGGACGGCGGGCAGATCGCCCTCGAGCAACTCGGGATCGGGCTCGGGGGGCGCCGGCAGCGCGCCCGTGTCCAGCGCGGTGTGCACCCTGCGGACCAGCTCGGCGATCAGCCGGCCCTTCCAGTCCGACCAGGCGGCCGGGCCGGTGGCGTGCGAGTCGGCACGGGCCAGCGCGTGCAGCAGGTCCAGCGTCGCGGTGTCCCCGACCGCCTCGGCCACCGTGGAGATCGTCACCGGGTCGCTCAGGTCGCGCCGGGTCGCGACGTCGGGCAGCAGCAGGTGCAGCCGGACGAGCTTCTCCACGGTCGCCACGTCGGCGGGCGGCAGGCCGACCCGGGTCGCGATGCCGGCGGCGATGGGGGCGCCCACGGTGCTGTGGTCGCCGGGCAGCCCCTTGCCCACGTCGTGCAGGAACGCGCCGATCAGCAGCAGGTCGGGGCGCTCCACGTCGCGGGCGTACGCGCTGGCCTCGTACGCCGCCTGCACCAGGTGCCGGTCCAGCGTGAACCGGTGCACCGGGTGATGCTGCGGGAGGCTGCGCATCCGGGCCCACTCCGGCAGCCAGGCGTCGATCAGCCCGTACCGGTCACACGTCTCCCACGCCGGCAGCAGACCCGGGCCGGAACCCAGCAGCGAGACCAGGGCGGCCCGCGCGGCGGGCGGCCACGGGGTCGGCAGCGGCGGGCAGAAGGCGGCGAGCCATTCACAGGTGGCCCGCGCGATGGGCAGCCGTACGGTCGCTGCCGCCGCGGCCACCCGCAGCGACAGGGTGGGATCCGGGACGGGCCCGATCGCCGTCCGGGCCAGCACCAGCTCGCCGTCCTGCTCGACCACGTCCCGCGCCACCGGGCGGCGGACCGGCCGGCCCGGGGCCACGCCCCGCCGGCGCCCGCTACGCAGCCGGTCGGCGGCCCGCCAGGCGTCGTCGAGCGCGTGCGCGATCGTGCGCGCGTCCCCGGCCACCCGGCGCAGCAATGTGTCACCGTCGTCGAGCTCCAGCAGCTCCGCTACCGCGCCGCGCTCCTGCGCGACGAGCCGGTCGACCCGGCGCCCCACGGCCAGGTGCAGGGCGTCGCGCGTGTCCAGCAGGCGCAGGTCGGCCGCGCGCACTGCCGGGCGCAACGTGTCGGCAACCCCGGCCCGGCCGATGCCGCGCAGGATCGTCATGTCGCGCAGCCCGCCGGCGGCCTCCTTGAGATCGCCCTCCAGCAGGAACGCGAGCTCGCCGTGGGTCGCCCACCGCGTCGCGGTGATCTCCTTCAACTGCGGGAGAAGACGTACGGCGGTGCGCCGCCACTGGTCCCCGGTCGCGGCGATCAGCTCGGCCGACAGGGCGGCGTCGCCGGCGATGTGCCGGGCGTCGAGCAGCCCCAGCGCCACCTTCACGTCGTCGTGGGCCACCGACAGCGCCTCGGGCAGCGTCCGCACCGAGTGGTCGAGGCCCAGCCGGGCGTCCCAGATCGGATACCAGAGCGCAGAGGCGATCCGGTCGATACCGGCCGTGCCGTTGTGCAGCAGCACCAGATCAAGGTCGCTGTACGGCGCGCAGTCCCGCCGGCCCAGCCCGCCCACGGCGATCAGGCTCACCCCGGGCAGATGACTGGGGAACATCCGGGCCAGCCACGCGTCGAGCGCTGCCGCCCGGCCGGCCCGGGCGGCAGCGCCGATGTGCGTCCGCTGATCGGCGGGTGAGCCGCCGGAAGGCACACGCGGTGCCGCCGACGGCTCACTCACCATGTAGTTCACTCGGGTCCGAAGATCAGAGCGCGTCGAGCCCGCGCTCGCCGGTACGGACCCGGACCACGTCGTCGACCGACGTGACCCACACCTTGCCGTCGCCGATCTTGCCGGTCCGGGCCGAGGTGACGACCGCGTCGACGACCTTCTCGACGTCGATCTCGTCCGTGACGACCTCCACTTTGATCTTGGGCAGGAACTCCACCGTGTACTCGGCGCCCCGGTACACCTCCGTGTGGCCCTTCTGCCGTCCGTAGCCCTGCACCTCGCTCACGGTGAGGCCGGCGACGCCCAGGGCGTGCAAGGCCTCCTTCACCGCGTCGAGCTGGTACGGCTTGATGACCGCGGTCACCAGCTTCATGCTCAGTCCCTCCATGTCAGAGAACTTAACCGGCGACCTTCTGGCTGACGTCGGCCTTGCCGTCAGCGTCGATGGACTTGGAGTTGGTCAGGCCGGCCATCGCGAACGCGCTGCCGCCGCCGGAGCCGCCGGCCGGGGTGAGGTCGTACGCCGTCTCGCCGTGGTCGGAGATGTCGATACCGCCCACCTCGGCGTCGGCGTCGACCCGCAGAGCCTTCGCGGCCTTGAGGATCAGCGCCAGCGCCGCGGCGATCAGGAACGAGTACACCGTGACGGCCGCGCTGCCCACGAACTGGCGCCACAGCTGGTCCAGCCCGCCGCCGTAGAACAGGCTCTCCCGCTCGGCGAGCGCGTTGACCTGGGTGGTGGCGAAGAAGCCGATGCCCAGCGAGCCGATCCAGCCGCCGACGAAGTGGACGCCGACCACGTCGAGCGAGTCGTCGTAGCCGAACCGGTACTTCAGGCCCACGGCCAGGGCGCACAGCACGCCGGCGACGAGGCCGAGCAGGACGGCCGGCAGCGGCGCGATGAAGCCGCAGGCGGGGGTGATGGCCACCAGGCCGGCGACCGCACCGGACGAGGCGCCGACCAGCGTCGGCTTGCCGTCACGCAGCCACTCGACGACGCACCAGCCCACGAGCGCGGCGGCGGTCGCGACCTGGGTGTTCACGAACGCCACGGCCGTGGTGCCGTCCACCGTGAGCTCCGAGCCGGCGTTGAAGCCGAACCAGCCGAACCACAGCAGGCCGGCGCCCAGCGCGACGAACGGGACGTTGTGCGGGCGCATGTTCTCCCGCGGCCAGCCGATGCGCTTGCCGAGGACGAGCGCCACACCGAGCGCCGCGGCGCCGGCGTTGATGTGCACGGCCGTGCCACCGGCGAAGTCCAGCGCGCCGAGGTCGGCGCCGATCCAGCCGCCGCCCCAGACCCAGTGCGCGACCGGCACGTAGACCAGGGTGAACCAGCCGAGGGCGAAGAGGACCCAGCCGCCGAACTTGAGCCGGTCGGAGAGCGAACCGCTGATCAGGGCGACCGTGATGACGGCGAACATCATCTGGAAGACCATGAAGACGTACGTGGGGATGCCGGTCTCACCCCACATCTCGGGGATCCAGCTGGTGCCGGTCCCCCAGTACTGGGTGAAGCTGCCGAGGAACTTGTTGACCCCGTCGGAGCTGTTGCTGCCGAATGCGAGGGTGAATCCGTAGAGAACCCACAGAACGGAGATGAGCCCGATGCACGAGAAGCTCATCATCATCATGTTGAGCGTGCCTTTGGACCGGTTGAGGCCACCGTAGAACAGCGCCAGACCCGGTGTCATGAGCAGAACGAGCGCAGACGACAGGAGCAACCAGGCGGTATTGCCGGTGTTGATCTCCACGCTGCCTCCTCTCGGTTAGGTGTCCTCCATGCCCGCGCCGCGGCAGTGCCGGGTGCGGGACGAGTCGGCCTTCCGGGCAGCGTCGCGCCGTAGGACCGGTGTGGCGGGAAGCCTTCCGGTCGGCTGTTTCGCGCACGGTCTACGCGCGGTTTCCGGCGCGTGACCGGTTGTTTCGTACGTGTGAAGAAACTCTCACAGCCCCACGGCGAAATCCGGGTGAACAGGGGCAGAAGGCCCGAGAGGAGTGTTACCTGAGCGCGTACTCGAGGGTGTGGCGCTCGTAGTCCAGCAGCCGCAGGTCGCGCATCGGCCGGCGCAGGTGGCCCTTGTGCACGATCCGCACGAACGCGGGATCGCCCGCGGCGGCCATCCGCCGGATGCCCTCGACGTGGTCCACGATGCGCTTGCGGATGGTCCGGACCAGGCGGTGCCGGTCGCGCGGGATCAGACCGTACGCGTCCGCGAACAGCCGCAGCCGCCGCGGCCGGTTGGGGCGCTTCCACCCCAGCGTGTACGAGTCGCGGTCGCTGAACAGCGGCACCCACGTCCACGCCGCGTACGCCACGTCGTAGATGCGCGCCCCCGGCGAGGCCAGGTCGAAGTCGATGAGCGCGAGGGTGCCGTCGGGACGCCACACCACGTTGTGCGGGGCGGCGTCGTGGTGGCAGATTACCTCGGTGTCCGGCGGCGGCGGGCCGAAGCTGCGCCACACCGCGTTCGGCGGGGGCTGGAAGCCGTACTGCGCGTCGTGGAACATCCGCAGCATCGTGGCGACCGTGACCAGCGCCTCCTCGGTCGTCCAGTGCGGCGCGAGCGGATACTCACCGCACTCGCCGTCGAGGTACGACAGCACCTCCCGGCCGCGCTCGTCCATGCCGAGGGCATGCGGCGACCCGGTGAAGCCGACCCGCTGCAGGTGGTTGAGCAGCGAATGCACGGCCGGCGTCCATGGGCCGGCGTTGCGGCGCACGGTGTCGCCGACCCGCGAGACCGTGCTGACGTTGCCGCCGTGCAGGGGGATCTCGCGGACGGGCTCTTGCGTCACCCACGACCTCCCCGAGAAATGCGCTGATGCACAGGCCTGCCGTCCCCGAGACTACGCGTCGGCGCCAAGCAACGCCTCGACGAAGGCGGCGGGCTCGAACGGCGCGAGATCGTCGGGTCCCTCGCCGAGACCCACGAGCTTCACGGGAATGCCCAGCTTGCGCTGCACGGCGATGACGATGCCGCCCTTCGCCGTGCCGTCCAGCTTGGTCAGCACGACGCCGGTGACGTCCACCACCTCGGTGAACACCCGCGCCTGCTCCAGACCGTTCTGGCCGGTGGTGGCGTCCAGGATGAGCAGCGTCTCGTCGACCGGCCCGTGCTTCTCCACGACCCGCTTGACCTTGCCCAGCTCGTCCATCAGGCCGACCTTGTTCTGCAACCGGCCGGCGGTGTCCACGAGCACCGTGTCGATGCCGGTGTCGATGCCCCGCTTCACGGCGTCGAACGCCACACTCGCCGGGTCACCGCCCTCGGGACCGCGCACGGTCTCCGCGCCGACCCGCTCACCCCACGTCGCCAGCTGCTCGGCGGCGGCGGCCCGGAAGGTGTCGGCGGCGCCGAACAGCACCGTACGCCCGTCCGCGATCAGCACCCGCCCGATCTTGCCGCAGGTGGTGGTCTTGCCCGCACCGTTGACGCCGACGACGAGCACGACCGCGGGCCGCCCGTCGTGCGGCGCCGTACGCAGGCTGCGGTCCATCTCCGGCTCGAGCGCGGCGGTCAGCTCCTCGGCCAGCTGCTGACGCACCTCGGCGACCGTACGCGTGCCCAGCACCCGCACCCGCTCGCGCAGCCGCTCGACGATGACCTGGGTGGCCTCGACGCCGACGTCGGCGGTGATCAGGCTGTCCTCGATCTCCTCCCACGCGTCCTCGTCGAGGTGGTCGCGCGAGAGCACGCTGAGCAGGCTCCTGCCGAAGATGTTCTGCGACCGGCTGAGCCGCGCCCGCAGCCGCACCAGCCGGCCCGCCGTGGGCTCCGGCTTCTCGAGAACCGGCGCCTCGACCACCGGCTCCTCGACGACCGAGGGCTCGGCGGGGCGCTCGATGAGCGGCGGCAGCGTGTCGGTGGAGGGCACGGCGGGCGGCCGCTCGAGCGTGGTGGTGCCCGCCCCGCTCTCCCCCCGCGGCGGGAGCTCACGCCGGCGCAGGCGCGGCACGACGAGGCCCACGGCCCCGACGATCAGCACCGCCAGCAGGATCAGGGAGGCGACCACGTATTCCATGTACGAAATCCTGACAGATGTGCCCGGCGGGCGTGGTGCCACCCGCCCGTGTCCCCCGCCACGCCCGGTGCGGGCGCTCTCACCCGGCCGGCTCTCCCCTGGTCCGCACGCTCATCCGTTCGCCGGGGCGGCCGAAGATGCTCAGGATCTCAGCGGGCTCCCGGCCGGTGCTGCCGAACCAATGCGGCACCAGGGTGTCGAACTCGGCCACCTCGCCGGCGCTCAGAATCCAGTCCTGATCACCCAAGACGAGCCGCATCCGGCCGGACAGGACGTAGATCCACTCGTACCCGTCATGAGCGCGGGGCTCCGGGACCACCTTGCTGACCGGGATGACGATCTTCCACGCCTGCATGCCGTCGGGCTGCCGGGTCAACGGGATCACCGTACGGCCTTTCACCCGGCCGGGCTTGAGGCGTACCCGCGGGTCGCCGACCTCGGGAGCACCCACGAGGTCGTCCAGCGGCACCCGGTACGTCTGCGACAGGGCGAGCAGCAGTTCCAGGGTGGGACGCCGCTGCCCGTTCTCCAGGCGCGACAGGGTGCTCTTGGAGATGCCGGTCGCCGCCGCCACCCCGGTGAGGGTCATCCGCCGCTGCGTACGTACACGTTTCAACCGCTCCGCGACGTGCTCGAGCGCTGCCGCGACACCGGGAGGATCCGCAGCGCCGGTCGGAGGGACGTCCACGGCTGATCACGCTCGCAATTCCCGGTAACGGCAACGTTCGTTGGCCGGCAATCGTGACGCTAGCAGGCTCTTCCCCATGAGCCAGTACGACGTAGCAATCATCGGCGCAGGCGCCGCCGGCCTGTCTGCAGCGCTGGTCCTCTCCCGGGCCCGCCGCAAGGTGCTGGTGCTGGACGCCGGCGCCCCGCGCAACGCAGCCGCCAACCACATGCACGGCTACCTGTCGCGCGACGGCCTCCCGCCGGGCGAGCTGCTGGCGGCGGGCCGCAAGGAGGTCCGGCACTACGGCGGTGAGATCGTCGACAGCACGGTCCGCGGCCTGGCAGCCGGCAGCACCGGCTTCCGCGTACGGCTGGCGGAGGGGCAGCGCGTCTCGGCGCGGCGCCTGCTGGTCACGACCGGGCTGCGCGACGAGCTGCCCGACATCCCGGGCCTGCGGGAGCGCTGGGCCCGCGACGTTCTGCACTGCCCGTACTGCCACGGCCACGAGGTTCGCGACCGCCGGCTCGGCGTGCTCGGCGGCGGCCCCGGGGCCGTCCGGTACGCCCAGATCGTGCGCGAGTGGACCCACGACCTCGTCTACTTCACCCCGCCCGGCACTCTGACCGCGGCCGAGCGCACCCAGCTCACCGCCCGTGCCATCGGCATCGTCGAAGGCACCGTCAAGCACCTCGTCGTCGACGACGACCGGCTGCGCGGCGTGCAGCTGGGCGACGGATGTGTCGTGCCGCGCGACGCGCTGTTCGTCCCACCGAGGTTCGTTCCGAACAGCCGGCTGCTGACCGGTCTCGGCTGCGACACCGACGAGCACGGATGGGTCACCACCGACCCGACGGGCCGCACCAGCGTCCCCGGCGTCTGGGCGGCCGGCAACGTCGTCGACCCTCGCGCCCAGGTCATCACCGCCGCGGGCGCCGGCTCCGCGGCCGCCATCGCGCTCAACGCCGATCTCGTCGACGAGGACGTCCGCATCGCCGTCGACTCGTACGGCCGCACTTCCTGACTCGCCACGCACCGCAACCGAAGGAGACAGACCATGACTCGCCCCGACCCCGCCCAGCCGGCCCTGGCAGGCCCTCCCACCAAGCATCAACTCGCCGTGATGATCTGGCTCGCGGTCTTCCCGACCCTGACGGTTCTGAACCTCGTCCTCGGCGACTGGCTCAGCACCCTCACGCCCGTGTTGCGCACCCTCGTGCTCGCCACCATCGCCGTACCCATCGTCATCTACGGGCTCATGCCGCAGCTGCACCGGCTTCGCGTCCGGCTCCTGGCCTCCATCGCCAACCGCTGAACCGCATCCACTTCACGAAGGAGAGCTGCGCCTTCCTGCTCATGCGCCGGCAGGGGACGGCCGACGCGGTCGTCGGTGAGGTGACCGCGGGTCAGCCCTGCAGGGCCTCGCCACGATCCCGGAGTTCATCTGGGAGCTCTCGTTCGGCGTCTACCTCATCGTCAAGGGCTTCAACCGGTCCGAAGCGGGCCACGATCTGCCGTCGGGTCATCCGTTCGGCCACGCGGCGTCACCTGCCGGTACCAGATAGCGCCCTGGCGGAAAGCCGAACGGCTGGGGAGGATGGAAACATGCTTATCCCCACGGCGCCGCGGTGAGCGCACACCTGCTCATCGGCCCGGTGCTGCGGCGCGTCGTGGGCGACAAGGCAACGATCTGGGTCGAGACGACCAGCCCCGCCCGGGTGCGGGTCGAGGCCGCCGGCGGGGGTTCCGGCTCCGCGTCCACCTTTTGCGCGTACGGGCACCACTACGCGATCGTGGTGGTCGAGGGTCTGCCCCGCGGCGCCGCGTCCGAGTACAGCGTGCGCCTCGACGACCGGCAGGTGTGGCCGCAGGCCGACTCGCCGTACCCGCCCAGCGTGATCGTGACCCGCCCGGCCGGCGACGCCGCCCCGGTCAGCATGATCTTCGGCTCGTGCCGCGAGGCCACCCCGCACGCCACCGGCCGCCGCCTGCCGCCCGACGCGCTGGACGCGTACGCCCGGCGGTTGATGGCCGACCCGCACGACCCGGACCGGCGCCCGGACCTGATCGTGCTCCTGGGCGATCAGGTCTACGCCGACAAGACGTCGGCGAAGGTGCGGCGCTTCCTGCGCCGCCGCCGCGAGGCGGGCCACGAGGGCCCGGCGCGCGAGGTCGTCTCCTTCGACGAGTACACGAAGCTCTACCTCGAGTCGTGGCGCGACCCCGAGATCAGATGGCTGCTGGCCACCGTGCCCAGCGTCATGATCTTCGACGACCACGAGATCATCGACGACTGGAACACCTCGGCCGCCTGGCGCGAGGACATGTCGGCCCAGCCGTGGTGGCGCGAGCGCATCGCCAGCGGCCTGGTGACGTACTGGATCTATCAGCACCTGGGCAACCTCAGCCCCGACGAGCTGGCCGCGGACCCGCTGCTGTCCAAGATCCAAGCCGTCCCGGAGGCCACGGACCTCCTGCGCGACTTCGGCCGCTCGGTGGACGAGCCGTCGTCGGCCGAGAACACGGACCGGCCGTACCAGTGGAGTTTCGCCCTGGACCTCGGCCGCACCCGCCTGGTCATGCTCGACAACCGCTGCAACCGCGTCCTGACCCCCGGCCGCCGCGAGATGCTCCCGGCGCCGGAATGGGGCTGGTTCCTCGACCAGGCCCACGGCGACTACGACCACCTCGTCGTCGGCTCGTCCCTGCCGTGGCTGATGCCGCCGGCGATCCACCACGTCGAGGCCTGGAACGAGAAGGTCGCGGACTCGGCCGGCCCCCGCCGGGCGGCCTTCGCGGAAACCGTACGCCGAGCCTTCGACCTCGAGCACTGGGCGGCCTTCCGCCGCTCCTTCGACGCCCTCACGGAACTCTTCCGCCGCCTCGGCCAGGGCGACCGCGGCGACCGCGTCGGCGCAGGCGGAGCGTACGCGGCCCCGGCCACGATCAGCGTCCTCTCGGGCGACGTGCACCACTCGTACGTGGCCCGCGCCGCCCTCGGCCCGGACGTCCGTACGCCGGTGCACCAGCTGACCTGCTCCCCCATCCACAACCAGGTCCCGGCGCCGCTGAAGCCGCTGATGAGGTTCAGCTGGTCCCGCGTGGCGGCCCGCGGCATGCGCGGCCTGGCCCGGTCGGCGGGGGTCGAACGGCCGCCGGTGACCTGGAAGCGGCTCGCCGGCCCCTACTTCGGCAACGCGGTCAGCACCCTGCGCCACAACGGCCCGCAGGCCGAGGTCCTCCTCGAAGGTACGACCAAAGAAGGCAACCTCTTCACGGTGGCGAAGCTCCCCCTCACCGACTGAGCCACGAAGATCCATTAGCCTCCATCCATACGTCGTAGTACTGTCTCTACATAACAACGGCACGCCATCAGGCGCCTGCCGTCGTCCCGGTCACAGTATGATTCGAGTATGACAAGGCGGATCACCGTGAGTCTCCCCGACGACGTAGCCGACTACCTCGCCAAACACCCCAACAGCTCCGCGGTCGTCACCGAAGCGGTGCGCGCCCGCATGCAGCGCACCGCCACCACCCGAGCAATGCTCGAAGCGGCCGGCTTCCCCATCACCGACGAGGGAGTCGCCCGCTGGCGCGGCAAGCTCCAGCCCCCGACGGCCGCCCAGCGAGACGAGAGCCGCCGACGGCTCGACGCGCTCGAGGCGGGCCGCTGGCCCGACAACGAGGAGCAGGCATGACCGACCTGCTGCCGGACATCCGCGCCGTGCTCGACAGCTCGGCGATCCGGTCCTACGCCCGCGGGCACATCCATGTCGGTGAGGTCATCACCGAAGTGGCCGACGACAGCGCCTACGTCGGCATCCCCGCGACGGCTCTCCTCGACGCCCACGCACAATGCTTGGGCGACAAAGTCGCTCGAGCCCGTCTGGGCGTGCTGGTACACCTTCCGGGCACCCAGGTGCTCGCCCTGGACGCAGACGCGGCCGCGCACGTCGCCGAAACGGTCCCCTTCTCCCACGGCGACCTCTCCCGCTCCCATGCCGTGTGGGCGTCGCTCGAACACGCCGCGGTCTATCTCACGGCCGAACCGCAGGAGTCCGCCCGCCTGATCGCCAAGGACCGGATCATCGTCATCCCCGCGGACGACGCGTAAACGGGCTGAAAATGTCGTACGGCCGGTCCAGGATGTCCCCGTGACTTCCTGGACCGCGCCCCCGGCGCACCGTGTGACAGAGCCCCACACCGGCGACGAGCGCGCCATGCTCGAGGGCTGGCTCGAGTGGCATCGCCAGACCCTGTTGACCAAATGCGCGGGCCTCACCGCCGACCAGCTCAAGACGGCCGCGGTGGAGCCGTCCAACCTCACCCTCCTCGGCCTCGTACGCCACATGTCCGAGGTGGAGCGGGGCTGGTTCCGCATCCACGCGGCAGGCCAGCAGCTCCCGTTCCTCTACTGCGACGACGACACCAACCGCGACGGCGACTTCGACGACGTGGCCGACGCAGACGCCGAAGCCGACTACGCGGCCCACCTGGCAGAGCTCGAGGCGGCCCGCGCAGCCGTGGCAGACCTCCCGCTGGACCACGAGTTCGCCACCGAACGCACCCCCGCCATCAGCCTTCGCTGGGCCTACATACACATGATCGAGGAGTACGCCCGCCACAACGGCCACGCGGACCTCCTCCGCGAACGCATCGACGGCACCACCGGCGACTGACCACCACCCACGACAACCCCATCACCGCACGCCCGCCCCGCGCGCAGACAAGGCCTCGCGCGCAGACTCGGCCTGACGTGGACCGCGCGCCGCCACCGCCGCGCCGCCATCGCCGTGCCCGCCGCCACTGCCGCGCTGCCACGACCGCCGCGCCGCTACCGTCGGGCCCGCTGCCACTGCCGCGCTGCCACGACCGCCGCGCCGCCACCGTCGGGCCCGCTGCCATCGCCGCGCCGCCACCGTCGGGCCCGCTGTCACCGCCACGCCGCCACCACCGCCGCGCTGCTTCTCGCGCGGAGCGCGGCCACCACCGCCGCACTGCCACCGCCGCTGCGCCGCCGGCACCGCGGCCCCTGCCACCACCGCGCCGCTGCCACCGCGCTTGCAGCAGCTGCCCACCGTGTGGCACGAAACCGCGCCCCCGGTGGCGCCACAGCGGGCGACGCAGCTTCGCCGCATGGCACGCAGCTCGGCCCTCGCCGTCCGCGCGAGACCACCGTCCCTCAGGCCGGGACGTCCAACGCCTTCCGCAGATACGGCAGGTCCTGCCCGCCGGTCCACCGGAACCCCAGCAGCTTCGCCGCCCGCGCCCCCCGGATGACCCGGTCGTCGTCGTCCACGAAGAGTGTCCACGGGGCCTCGACGTCCAATGCCTCGCAGGCGCGGGCGAAGAAGTCCGGGGCCGGCTTGTGGACGCGCAGGTCCGTGGAGCTGATGATGGCGTCGAATTCGCCGGTCAGGCCCAGCATCTCGAGGTCGTCGCGGAGGCGGTCGGTGGCGTTGGTGGCCAGGCCGACCGGGCGTCCGGCGGCGCGGACCTCGCGGACGAACGCGAGGGCTTCCTCGTCGACCGCACCTCGGTGCTTCTGCCAGTCGGCGACGGCGGCAGCCGCCTCGTCCTCCGGAAGCGGCAGCCGCGTGGCCACCAGGTGCATCCACTCCGCGTCGGTGATCTCACCGGCAACGGCCGGTCGGAGCAGGTCCCAGGAGAACGCGGTTTGCATCAGCGTGCCCGCCGGCAGCGAGTGCTCGGCCTCCACCGCCGCGGGTACGGCGGGGTCCCAGCGGCGCACCACGCCGTCCAGATCGATGAGCATGGCCCGGGCGGGTTGGCGCTGCATGCGGTTGACGGTCCTTCCGGAGGCTGACGGGGTACGGCTGTCGGATACGCGGACCCGACGACCCCAGGACCGGCACGCGTCCGCGCCGACAAGCCTACGTCGACCCCTCGGAGTGCCCGGACCCCGAGGGCACTGCGCTCAGTCCTCCTGCTCCCGGTTCAGCCGCTGGCTGATCACCTGCGTGACACCCGACCGCATCGTCACGCCGTACAGAGCGTCCGCGACCTCCATCGTCCGTTTCTGGTGCGTGATGATCAGGAGCTGGCTCTTCTCGCGGAGCTGCTGGAACAGCGTGATCAGCCGGCCCAGGTTGACGTCGTCGAGGGCCGCCTCGACCTCGTCCATGATGTAGAAGGGGCTGGGGCGGGCCCGGAAGATCGCGCAGAGCATCGCGACCGCCGTCAGCGACCGCTCGCCGCCGGACAGCAGCGAGAGGCGCTTGATCTTCTTGCCGGGCGGGCGGGCCTCGACCTCGACGCCCGTGGTGAGCATGTCCTCGGGGTCGGTCAGCACGAGCCGGCCCTCGCCGCCCGGGAACAGCACCTGGAACACCGTCTGGAACTCGCGGGCGGTGTCCTCGAACGCGGACGTGAACACCTCGAGGATGCGGTCGTCGACGTCCTTGACGACCGTGAGCAGGTCCTTGCGGGTGGCCTTCAGGTCCTCGAGCTGGTCCGACAGGAACTTGAAGCGTTCCTCCAGCGCCGCGAACTCCTCCAGCGCCAGCGGGTTGACCTTGCCGAGCAGGGCCAGGTCGCGCTCGGCCTTGTTGGCCCGCTTCTCCTGGGTGGGGCGATGGAAAGGCACCGGATCGGGTACGGGCTTCCCGTCCTTCTCCGCCTGCGCCACCTCGGCCTGCGTCGGGGGTACGAGCTGGTCCGGCCCGTACTCGGCGATGAGCGTGTCGACGTCGAGCGAGAAGTCCTCGGCCGCCTTGGCCTCGAGCTGTTCGATGCGCATCCGCTGCTCGGCGCGGGCGACCTCGTCCCGGTGGACCTCGCTGGTGAGTCGCTCCAGCTCGGCGACCAGGCGCTTCGCGGTGGCCCGTACCTCCTGCAGCTCGGCTTCGCGGGCCGTGCGCGCCCGGGCGAGCTCGTCGCGGGCCTCGGCGGCCGCAGCCAGCGAGACGGCGACGCGGGCGAGGGCGGAGGCGGCGCCGAGCGCGACGGCCTTGGCGATCTCGGCGCCGCGGGCGCGGGCCGCCCGGCGGGCCGCCGCCCGTTCGCGGGCCTGACGTTCGGCGTTGGCCTGGCGCAGCAGCGAGTCGGCGCGCCCGGCGATGGACGACACCCGCTCCTCGGCCGTACGCACGGCGAGCCGCACTTCCATCTCGTTCTGCCGGGCCTGCGGTACGAGCGCAGCGAGCTGATCCCGTTCCTCGGTGGACGGTTCCTCGTCGAGCGGCGTGGCCTCGGCGAGACGCAGGCGTTCCTCGAGTTCGGCGAGTCCGGCGAGGTCGCGGTCGCGGTTGCCCTCGGCCTTCTGCCGGGACGCGCCGAGCCGCTCGGATTCGGCCTTGGCGGAGCGCGCGGCGGCACCCAGCTCGGCGAGGCGGCGGGCGGCGGCGTTGCGCTCACCCTCGGCGGCGCGTTTGGCGGCGGCCGCCACGTTGACGGCCTCCTTACGCTCGGCGACCTCGGCGCGGGCGTCGGCGAGCTGGCCCTTGAGCTCCGCGATGGACTGTTCGGCGATCTCCCGCTTGGCGCGGGCCTCGTCGACGGCGGCCTGCACCTCGATGTAGCTGGTGGCCTTGCCGGAACCGCCGGCCGCGGCGTGCGCGCCGAGGACGTCGCCGTCCGGGGTGACCGCCCGCAGCTCGGCGTTCTGCGCGACGAGGCGGGTCGCGGCGGCGAGGTCGGGAACGAGCACGACGTCGCGCAACGCGCGGTTGAGCGCGGGCCGGATGGTGTCGGGGCAGTCGATGACGTCGGGCGCCCACGTGGCGTCCTCGGGCAGGGACGGTCGCAGCGTGTCGAGGGACCCCTGCATGCCCGGTGCGGCGGGGCTCGCGACCACCAGCGAGGCACGGCCCGCGTCGGCGATCTTGAGCGTACGCATGGCCTCGACGGCCTCGTCGATCCCGGAGAGCGCGACGGCGTCGGCGAGCCCGCCCAGCGCGGCGGCGAGCGCGGCCTCGTGGCCGGGGCGGACCGTGAGCATCGACGCGAGGCTGCCGAGCAGCCCGGGGATCTGGTCGGCCTTGCCGAGCAGCGCGCCGGCGCCGTCCTTGCGCTTGAGGCCGAGCGCGAGCGCCTCCTCGCGGGCCTTCCAGCTGGCGGCGTCCTTCTCGGCGGCGCGTTCGGCGTCGGAGAGCTCCTTGACGACGGCGGCGGCCCGGTCGTGCGCGGCGACGGCCTCGGCGTGCCGGGCGTCCAGGTCGGCGTTGTCCCGGTCGGCCTCGGTGGACTCCGCGGAGACCGCGTCGACCTCGGCCTGGGCGGCCTCGGCCCGCAGCAGCGCGTCGTTGTGCGCGGCGGCGAGGCGTTCGATCTCCTCCGCGGCGCTGGACGTACGGGCCCGGGCCGCGTTCACCTGCCCGGTCAGCTTGGCGAGGCCCTCACGCCGGTCGGCGATCGCCTTGGCAGCCGTACGCAGCGCGCCCTCGGCGGCGGCCAGCTGGCGTTCCAGGTCCTGACGGTGCTCGACCGCCTCGGCCAGGCGCATCTGGTCCTCGGTCAGCGCCTCGCGCAGCTCCTCTTCCTGCTCGCGGACGCGCTCGGCCTCGGCGACCAGCTGGTCGGGGTCACGCCCGGTACGCTCCTCGTCCGGCGTGGCGGCCAGGTGGCGCAGCCGTTCGGAGGCGAGCTGCTCGGTGGAGCGGAACCGTTCCTGCAGCGTCGACAGCTTGTACCAGGTGTCCTGGGCGGCCTGCAGCAGCGGCGCGTCCTCGGCGTGCTGGGCCTCGAGGTCCGCGAGCCAGCGCTGCACTTCCCGGTTCTCGTCCTCGACCTGCTGACGCCGTACGCGCATCGCCGACTCGTCAGCGATTTCCTTGTCCAGCGTCGTCCGCAGCGTGTGCAGGTCGTCGGCGAGCAGCCGCAGCCGGGCGTCGCGCAGGTCGGCCTGGATGCCGGCCGCGCGCCGGGCCACCTCCGCCTGCTTGCCCAGCGGCTTGAGCTGGCGGCGCAACTCGGCGGTGAGGTCGTTGAGCCGGTTGAGGTTGGTCTGCATCGCGTCGAGCTTGCGGATCGCCTTCTCTTTGCGCTTGCGATGCTTGAGGACGCCGGCAGCCTCCTCGATGAAGGCGCGGCGGTCCTCGGGCTTGGCGTGCAGCATCGCGTCGAGCCGGCCCTGGCCGACGATGATGTGCATCTCGCGGCCGATGCCGGAGTCGCTCAGCAGCTCCTGGATGTCGAGCAGGCGGCAGGAGCTGCCGTTGATCTCGTATTCGCTCTCGCCGGACCGGAACATGCGGCGGGTGATCGACACCTCGGTGTAGTCGATCGGCAGGGCGCCGTCGCCGTTGTCGATCGTGAGCGTCACCTCGGCGCGCCCGAGCGGGGCGCGCCCGGCGGTGCCGGCGAAGATGACGTCCTCCATCTTGCCGCCGCGCAGCGCCTTGGCGCCCTGCTCACCGAGGACCCAGGCGATGGCGTCGACGACGTTGGACTTGCCGGAGCCGTTGGGGCCCACCACGCAGGTGATGCCCGGCTCCAGCCGCAGCGTCGTAGCGGAGGCGAAGGACTTGAAGCCCTTGACCGTCAGGCTCTTGAGGTGCACGGATCTCCGAGGGTCGCGGTTTGCTCTGGGCAGCAGGGTACCCGCAGGTACGAGCCATGTCCGCGCACGGCGCGCGTCCCGGTCCATGCCAGTCCGTCCCGTGAACGGCATTTTGTCCGGTTAGGCGGACCGGCGACTCGCGCTCACTGCCACCAGGCGGGCGCGGACGGCGACGAAACCCGGGGAACTTGGCACGTCCCGACGGCCGGGAAAGCGGCGGGGGCCGCAGGGCGCCGGTCGGGAGAGGCCGGCGTCCGGGCTGAAAACAGACAAAAAGATGCGCGCCGCCACTGGGGTGGAGGCGCGCTTTTCTGGGTGCGTTCCGTGCTGCGAGGGGATCGGGTGCCCGGGTCTCGGCACCCGGCGGAACTCAGGTCAGTGCCGGCTCGGTCAGCCGCAGAATGTCGTCCGCCTCGGCCGATGCCGCGGCTGCCAGACGATCATTCTCCGCCCGGAGGCGGGTGACCTCGAACTCCAGGGCCTGCACCCTGGAACGCAGTCGGGTGACCTCGTCGAGCAGGCGCCGGTCGGGCGCCGCACCTACGTGGCCGTAGAGGGCCTTCGCCATGACTTCTCCTTGTGAGACCATCGCGTCTCTTTGTAAAGCCGCATCTCTGTGTACAGCGCTGCCGGAAAGGCCGGCCAAACGCGCGCCCAGTGGTACCGCACGACTGCACCCACGGACACGCGTAGGCACAGAGATCTGCACCCGGGACGTACATGAGATGCAGATTTACCTGCACTCGAAGGCTGAGCTGAGCACAGATGGGCGCGACTGGCGACACTTCTATGGTGCGCCGATGACCAGGCTCCGTCAAGCCGTGGGCACCGCGCCGACCCCTGTTCACCAGTGAATCACGCCACCCTGGCACGTCATGACGCTTTGATCAAGCGATTTCCCCCTGTGGGTGACCGTTCTCAAGATCCGTACGGAGGGCTGCCTGAAGGCTGGCTTATGTCTTCCTTAGCTGGTTTGCCGCGTGTCCGGACGACTGCTTACCGTCACCCGGGTCGAAACCTCTCGATCTCTGAGGACCGCGGAGGCAGGACGTGCACGGGCCAGTCGAGCAGACCGACCAGGGGCAGCACAGGCGGGCCGGCCGGCGTCGCGGGCGGCAGGCGATGCCCTCGCCGGCCGTACTGGCCCTTCCCGTCGCCGCGCTGCTCGCCGGGGTCGTCGCGGGCGCCGCGCTGCTGCCGCCGAGCCTCACCGGGCCGGGCGCCGCCGCCGAGCGGCCCGAGTCCGCCGTCGCCGCCTTGGCGCCGGGTGCCGGTGGCGGGGCACCCGGCGCCGGGACGGCGACGGCGGAACCCCCGGCCCCGGCCACGAGTGCGCCCCCGGCCACGAGGTCGCCCAGGCCGGGAGCCTCCGCCGCGCCCAAACCCAAGCCGGCGACCAGGAAGCCCACGACCCGGCCCGCGCCGCGCAGAACGGCGGTCGCCGCAGGGCTCACGGGCCAGGAGAACGAGGTCGTCCGGCTGGTCAACGTCGAGCGCGGCAAGGCGGGGTGCGGGGCCGTACGGCCGGACACGAAGTTGCGTACGGCGATCCGGCTGCACGTGAAGGAGCTCGGTACGCACGGGAACCTGTACATCAGCCATGTCAGCGATGACGGCCGGGACTTCGTCCAGCGGGCGAAGGAGCAGGGGTACGACGCTCCGGGCGGGGAGAACGTGGCCCGGGGTCAGCGGGATGCGGCCGACGTCATGACCTCGTGGATGAACAGCGAGGGGCATCGGGCCAACATCCTCAACTGCGCCTTCGAGGCGATCGGGGCGGGCGCGGTGAAGGGCGTCGACGGCACCATCGTGTGGGGTCAGCTTTTCGGGCGTTCGTGACCAAAGTACGCGATAAATCAGACAAATAGTGCGAACATCTGTCGCCTAGGTGACACCGTCCCGTTACTTTTCGCCGCTGCGTCGTTGCAGCCATCGTGATATCGCCCCCTGCCCGTCCGCGGTGCTGACCGCATGCGCATCTGTCTGCTCACCGGGGGCGGCTACCCGTTCCGCCGCGACGCGCTAGGCGGCTGGTGCCGGACGCTCGTCGACGGCCTCGGCCGGTTCAGCTTCGACCTCGTCAGCATCTGCGACCGGGAACCGCCGGGCGGGCCGGCGTACGCGCTGCCGGGGCACGTGGGGTCGGCTCGGGCTGTCGCGCTGCCCCGGGAGACGCCGCGGCGCGAGGGCAAGGACGAGCACGCGGTGGCTGCGGCCGTACTGCTGTGCCGGGGGCTGGTGGCGGAGCGGGATGACGAGTTCGCCCGGGGACTGCTGGGGCTGGCCGTGCTCGCCGGGGGGCGTACGGTCGCGGACGGGTCGCCGCTGAACGCCGTACCGCTGGCCGATGTGCTGCAGGACGCCTGGCGGGCCGGGCGGTCGTCGGGTGACGGGGAACGGCTGCCGCGGCTGAGCCTGCGGGATGCGCGTACCGCCGTCACCCTGCTGCGGCACGCCGCGCGGGCGTTGGCCGTACCGTTGCCGCCCGCCGATGTCGTGCACTGCGTGGGCGGGACGACGCCGCTGCTGGCGGCGCTGGCCGGCCGGTGGCGTACGGGGACTCCCCTGCTGCTCACCGAGGCCCGTGCGCCCGTGGCCCGGTTGCGCGCCCACGAGGAACGGTTGTCGCCCGCGGTGCGTACGGTCCTGCGGCGTTTCCGTCGTGCCGTGGCCCGGACCGGGTACGCCGAGGCGGGGCTGATCGCGCCGCTGAGCGAGTACCACCACGCGTGGGCGCTGCGGCACGGCGCCGAGCCGCGGCGGCTGGTGCAGGTGCCGGCCGGCGTGGACCCGCGGGACTTCCCGTCCGCGCCGGAGCCCGACGCGCCGCCCGCGATCGTGTGGGCCGGGAACGGCGGCCCGGAGAGCGGGCTGCAGGTCGTGCTGCAGGCGTTCGCCCGGGTCGCCGCGGCCGTGCCCGGGACCGTGCTGCACCTGGTCGGGGTCACCGGCGCGCACGAGGACCACTGCGCCGAGCAGGTGGACCGTACGGGGCTGGGGCGCGCGATCCGGTTGCACCCGTTGCCCGCCGACCCCAGCGACCGGTACACCACCGGCCACCTCGTCGTGCACGTCCCGGGACCGTCCGATCCGCCGTACCGGTTGATCGAGGCCATGATGTCCGGTCGCGCGGTCGTCGGGACCGATGTCGGTCCGGTCGCCGAGACGCTCGGCGACGGCGGTGTCGTCGTACCCGACAAAGATCCCGAAGCGCTCGCCATCGCCTGCATCGCGCTGCTCACCGCGCCCGCCCGCCGGAGGGCGCTGGGCGACGCGGCGCGGCGCCGGGCGCTCGCCTGTTTCACCGCCGACCGGGTCGTCCGGGTCTACGGCGCGCTCTACACCGACCTGGCCGGTCCCCCGCCCGCACCCGCCTATGAGCTGGCGCTCGCCGTCCCGGCGCCGCGGGAGGCCCGGCCGGCCACCTTGCGATGGCTCTCCGGAGCCGGGGAGGACAGATGACCGCCGATCTCGCCCTGCGGGGCTCCACGTTGCGCACGCCCGCCCTGGGCGCCACCCTGCTGCGCTGCTCGCTCTATCTCGGCCCGCTCAGTGCCGCTGTCGCGGCCGCCCGGCCGCTCGGCCACGTTCCGTGGCAGGTGCCCACCGGCACGCTCCTGCTCGGCTGGAGCGTCGCGCAGGCGTTCGCCGGGCTCGGTGCGCTGGTGGCGCGCCGATCCGGAGCCGGGCCGGCCGTCCGGCTCGTCGCGCTGGGCTTCGCCGCAGCGGCCGGGTTGTGGACCGCGCTCGCGCTGCTGCTTCCCGCCGGCCTGGTCGGTCCGGACCGGCTGCCGGCTGTCGCGGTCGGGGTCTGCGGCCTGCTGTCGCTGGGTACGGTCACCGCCGCGCTGGTCAGCCGTACGGAGGCGACGGTGGTCCGGTGGAGTCTGCCGTGCTGGTTGCTCGCCGCGGTGGGCATCGCCGGGACGGTCGGGGACACGTACGCGCAACGCGTGCCCGTGACGCTGCTGCTGCCGTTCGCCGTCGCCCTGGCAGCCGTGCGGGCGTTCCTGCCGGCGTTCGGCACCGCTCGGATCGGCCGGCTGGACGCGGCGGACCTGCGGCTCGGCGGCGTACGGCTGCTCCTCGGCGCGGCGCAGGCCACCTGCGTCGCGCTGCTGTGGCGCGCCGGGCCGCCGACCGCGACGTCGCCGGTGGTGCTGCCGCTGCTCGCCGCCGGGCCGCTGCTGGAGGCGCTGATCGGCTGGCATCGCCGGCAGGTGCAGGCCGGGCTGGACGCGGCGGAGAGCGGGCGGGAGTTCCGTACGCATGTCAGCGGCGTGACCGTGGTGACCGTCGCCGCCCTGCTGCCGCCGCTGGCCGCCGGGGTCGCGCTGGCCGTGGCCGCGTACCGGCTGCCGGCCGGATCCAGCACCGCCGGAGTGCTCGTCCTCGCCGGGGGCGTGCTGCTCAGCGGGGTTCTCGGCATCACCCTCCTGCTCGTCGTGCGGGGGCGTACCGGGGTCGCCGCGGTGCTCGCCGTGGTCCCGCCGCTGGCGGCCCTGGCCACCCCCGTCGTCCCGGCCCTGCCACCGAACCCGTTGCCCACGGTCGTCGCCCTGCTCGCGGCGGCCCACCTCGCCGGGCTGCTCATCGTCGCCCGCACCACCGCGGATTCCCGGAGGACGTCGTGAAGACCCTGTTCCCGCCGTACGCGCACCCGTCGCCCGAGCTGGCGCCGCACCCCGACACGTGGGTCGTGCAGGAGCGGCCCGGACCGCGCGGCTCGGCGCACCAGATCCTCGGCCGCGTCGACCTCGACTGGGGCGGCCGCTCCCTCGCCGACGTGCTGGCCGATGTGGACGCGTGGCGTGAGGACGGCGCGGAGGGGCTGTTCCTGGACCGGGCGCCGGCCGGGTCGGGCGGGGTCGGGCCGGTGGCGCTGACCGTACGGCTGGCCGCCCGCCGCGGGCTGCACCGGGTCGTGCTCAACCCGGGTGTGCCCACCCATCCGCTCTACCGCGAGCTGGGCGTACGGATCTGCACGTTCGACGGGTCGTGGTCGGCGTACCAGGGGTGGGACGGCGACGGGACGCTGCCGGGCGACGGGCACCTCGTGCACGGCGTACCGACCGAGATGCTGACCGCCGCGCGGCGGCTGATGGGCCGGCGCGGCGCGGGTTTCGGGCTGGCCACCGACGCCGGCCCGTACGTCAGCGGAGCGGTTTCCGGGGGCGCGGCTGGCAGCGGGGGCAGCTGAACGACGACCGGTTCATGAACTGCTCCCGGCGCATCGGCGTGCCGCAGCGGTGGCACGGCTGCCCCTCCCGCCCGTACGCGTCGAGCGACCGGTCGAAGTAGCCGCTCTGCCCGTTCACGTTCACGTAGAGCGCGTCGAAGCTCGTACCCCCGGCGACGATCGCCTCGCCGAGCACGTCGCGCACGTGAGCGAGCAGGCGGCGTACCACCGGTTTGGTCAATGCGTCCGTCGGCCGGGTGCCGTGCAGCTGGGCGCGCCACAACGCTTCGTCGGCGTAGATGTTGCCGACGCCGGAGATCAGCGTCTGGTCGAGCAGCGCCCGTTTGATCTCGGTGTGCTTGCGGCGCAGCGCGGCGACGAACGCCTCGTCGTCGAAGAGCGGGTCCATCGGGTCCCGGGCGATGTGCGCGATCTCGTCGGGCAGCTCGGCGCCGCCCTCGGACACCGACAACCCGCCGAACGTGCGCTGGTCGATGAAGCGCAGCTCCGGGCCGTCGTCGGCGAACGAGAAGCGGACCCGCAGGTGCGTCTCGTCGGGGGCGTCCGCCGGCTGCATCAGCAGCTGACCGCTCATGCCGAGGTGGGCGATGATCGCGTCGCCGGAATCCAGCGGCAGCCACAGGTACTTGCCGCGCCGGGAGACGTCGGTGATCGTGCGACCGGCGAGGACGGCCGCGAAGTGCACGTCGCCGGGCAGGTGCCGGCGGATGGCCCGCGGGTGGCGCACCTCGACCGCCTCGATGCGGCGGCCGGAGACCCACTTGGCCAGGCCCTGCCGGACGGTCTCGACCTCGGGAAGCTCGGGCATCGTCCCTCTCAGGGTTGGTCTCGTATCCGGGGTCGGAGCGAGGCGGAGTCCAGATTTCGTCTGCGTGCGGCCCGGGGAAGCCTGGATACCGGTGTTGTATCCCGGCTTTCGCGGGACGTGCGCAGACGGGATCTGGGCCCGCCGCAGCCCGGCCTCCGGGTACGAGACCAACCCTAAATGGTGTACGGCCAGACGGCCACGAGGTAGGCGCCGTACCAGAGGCCGAAGGCGGCCCAGGCGGCGATCGCCGGGATCGCGACGCGGGGGCGGGCCCGGGCCGCGGCGGTCACCGCGGGGAGAAGAGTCAACAGTACGGGCAGCAGCAGCCGCGGCTTGGAGTGGTAGTAGCCGGCTTGGCCGTACACGAGGACCATCGCGACCAGCCCGTAGACGGCGAGCGGCAGCCACGGGCGGCCGGCCATGGCGACGGCTGCCGCGGCTGCGGCGGCCAGCAGGATCAGGGCGACGCTCATCGGCACCCAGCCGTCGCCGAGGGTCAGTGTGTCGTGCAGGAATGTCAGTGTGCTGCGGCCGAAGTCGAACGACGTGCCCCAGCCGGCCGTCTGGATCTTGAACCAGGCGTCGGGATCGCCGACCCGCCACCCGACCCACCCCAGGTAGGCCGGCACGCCGGCCAGCGCGACCCCGGCCGCGACGAGCGGGGGCCACTTGGGGCCCGCGGGGTCGCGGCGGACCGCCATGATCGCGGCGACTGCGAGGGCGAGCGCGGCCGCGGCGCCGGTCGGGCGGGTGAGGGCGCACCCGAGGCCGAGCAGACCCGCCGCCCACCACACCTTGCGGTGCGCGGCGACGAACATCCCGGCCAGCAGAGCCAGGAAGAGGCTCTCCGAATACGCCATCGACAGCACCACCGACATCGGCGCCGAACAGCAGACGGCGACCAGGGCCCAGCCGGCGCGGCGGCCGTACAGGCTCGTGCCGAGCAGGTGCAGGGCGACGGCCGCGGCGACCGAGGCGAGCCAGCTCACGGTCAGCGCGGCGGTGCCCGAGTCGAGGCCCAGCGCGGACAGGCCGCGGATGAGCATCGGATAGAGCGGGAAGAAGGCCAGCTCGTTGCCTTCCAGCGCGCCGGTCGGCCCGTACGTGTATCCGTGCGGGTAGCCCTCCGCCACCCGGCGGAACCATCCGCCGTCCCAGATCAGCAGATTGCCGCGCAGGCCCATCGGCTCGGCGGTGGCCCGGTCGAGCCAGACGAGCAAGGTCAGCTGCACGATCCGCGTCGCGGCCAGGATGCCGACGGCGACCGCCGCGCCGTGCCAGCCCCCGGCGGCGTCCCACAGGCGCCGGTCCGCGCGGGTTTCCTCAGCGGCCGGCGCCTCCCCGCCGGACTCCGACGCCGTCACGCTCACCGGCCGGCGGCGCTTCTGTCGTCGGTCCCCGTGGCGTCGGCCTGGCTCACATCGGCGTGCCCGCCACCTGCGACCGCCGGCGGGGGCGTCTTCTCCTCGGCGCGCTCGGTCAGCGTGCGCCAGGCCGCCGCTGCCGCGCGCTGCTCGGCCTGCTTCTTGCTGCGCCCGTCCGAGCCGCCGTAGCGCTCGCCGGCCACCACGACCCAGGCGGTGAACGTCTTGGCGTGGTCCGGGCCGGCGTCGTCGATGACGTAGTCCGGTACGCCCAGCCCCAGCGCCGCGGTGAGCTCCTGCAGGCTGGTCTTCCAGTCCAGCGCCGCGCCGCGCCCGGCCGACTCGGCCATCAGCGGGTCGAACAGCCGGTGGATCACCTCGCCGGCGGTGTCCAGGCCGTGCTCCAGGTAGATGGCGCCGAGCAGCGCCTCGAGCGTGTCGGCCAGGATGCTCGCCTTGTCGCGGCCGCCGGTCGTCTCCTCGCCCTTGCCCAGCAGCAGGTGCGGGCCGAGCCCGCCCGGGCCCAGGGTGCGGGCCACGTCGGCGAGCGCGTGCATGTTGACCACGCTGGCCCGCAGCTTGGCGAGCTGCCCCTCCGGCAGGTCCGGGTGGTTGTGGAACAGCGCCGACGTGATCACCACGCCCAGCACCGAGTCGCCGAGGAACTCGAGACGCTCGTTGGTGGGCAGGCCGCCGTTCTCGTACGCGTACGAGCGGTGGGTCAGCGCCCGCTCGAGCAGCTCCGGCTCCAGCGGGACGCCGAAGGCCTCCTCCAGCGGCTCCGTGGAGGGCCGCACCCGCCGCCTGTCGTTACTGCTCATGAACCACCTCTTGCGCTCAGCGGATCCTCGGGAGTCCGGCCCGCGGGACCGGTGATGAAGTCGGCGATGGCCGGGACGGCGGCCCGGCGATGCAGGGTAGCGGCGAACCCGATGCCGGCGGCCATGTCCTCGCCCGAGGCGGCCCCGTGGCACACGACCACGGTGCCCGCGACGCCGAGCAGAACGGCCGCGCGCGGCGGAGGGGGTTCGGCAGCGGGCGGGCCGACCAGGGCGTACGCGGTCTCCAGGCCCTTGAGCAGCACGTTGCCGGTGAACCCGTCGGTGACCATGACGTCGGCGGCGGCGCCGGTGACCACGTCGTTGCCCTCGACGAGACCGACGTACCGGCCCCCGCCGGGCAGCTCGAGCTCCGCGAGGACGGCGGGCGCGGCGCGGCGCAGGCGGTCACCCTTGCCGCGCTCGGTGCCGATGGTGAGGAGCCCGACGCGCGGGGCGGCGACACCGTGCACGACCGAGGCGTACGCGGAGCCGAGCCGCGCGTGCATGGCGAGAGTCTGCTCGTCCGGGTCGACGGACGAACCCACGTCGAGCAGGACGAGCCGGCCGGCGGCGCTGGGCAGCACGGCGGCGAGCGGCGGGCGGCGTACCCCCGGCCAGCGGCCGAGGCCCAGCGCGGCCGAGGTGACGGTGGCGCCGGTGTTGCCCGCCGAGATCACGGCGTCGGCGAGGCCCTGCGCGACGGCGAGCACCGCCGTACGCACACCGGACTCGACGCTGCTGACCTCGCGTTCGTGGCCGTGCGGGCCGGTGGGCGCGGCGATGGCGCGTACCCGGTGCCGGGCTTCGGGACCCAGGGCGGCAAGAACCGCGTCGGCCGCCTCGACCGGGCCGACGAGCAGAAGCGAGAGGGCCGGATCGGCCTGACAGGCGCGCAGAGCGCCGTCAACCACGACGGCGGGAGCTTGGTCCCCGCCGAGGAGGTCGACGGCGATCCGCACGGTGCCCGGCTCCGCGGCAGCGCCGGCCTCGCGGCCGGCCTGCGTCAGGCTCCGGGCACCGGACGATCGCCGGTCGGGCTCGACCCGCCCGATGATCGGGCGCGTCACTTAAGCGAGGCTCAGACCTCGAGGACCTGACGGCCGTTGTAGGTGCCGCAGACCCCACAGGCGGTGTGCGGCAGGTGCGGCGACTTGCACTGGGGGCACGCCACGGTCTGCACCGCGGTCGCCTTCCAGTTCGCCCGGCGGGACCGGGTGTTGCTGCGCGACATCTTGCGCTTGGGGACGGCCACGGTACCTACTCCTCGATCAATTTCAGCGGGTTCTGCGGCGGCGAAGCCGTCGCGGACTGCTCAGTTCTCAGTTTCCGGGTGTTGCGGCGAGGCCGCCGTCGGTCGCTCCGCCAGGTTGCGCAGAGCGGCCCAGCGCGGGTCGGCTTCCTCGTGGCTGTGATCGGCCGGGAGGTCGTCGAAGTGCACCCCGCACTCGGGGCACAACCCTGGGCAGTCCGGCCGGCAGACCGGGTTGGTCGGCAGTGTCAGCACCACCGCGTCCCGCACCGCCGGCTCCAGGTCGATCAGGTCGCCCTGCATCCGGCCCACCTCGTCCTCGTCCGTGGTCTCCTCGGTGGTGCTGTCCGCGTAGGCGTACAGCTCCGCGAGGGGGACCTCGAACGACTCGGAGATCTCGTTGAGGCATCGCCCGCACTCACCGGTCAGTGAGCCGCGCACGGTGCCGCTGACGTACACACCCTCGGAGACCGACGTCAGGCTCAGATCGAGCTCGAGGTCGGAGCCCTCGGGAGCCGAGATCAGCTCCAGGCCGAGATCCGCCGGCGCCGGGACGACCCGTTTGAAGGCACGCGTCGCCCCAGGCTGGCGCGGGAGCTTCGTCGTGTCGACGACCAGCGGCTGCCTGGGATCGAGGTGGTTCTGCAAGGTCTTGGGCATCGTGAACTCTCAGCCTTGGGTAGGCCGACTGGAAAGGTTACCTGAGCAGCGGCCGTAGCGTCGAATCGCCTCCCGGAGGCGTCGCCGCCGGGCCGGTGGCGGGGCGCCCGGCCGGGTCGGCGGGCCCGGTGGCGGGTCGGCGGGCCCGGTGGCGGGTCGGCGGGCCCGG